>JABWBV010000631.1 GCA_013359445.1 Anaerolineales bacterium
GCCAGGATCCCCTCTCCCCGTAGGGAGAGGGCGGCATTCGAGAAACGAATGCTGGGGTGAGGTCTCCCCGCCCCAGCATCAACGCCCGCAACGCGCGGTACGCCCAAATTAATCCTTGCGCTTGCACATCCTGGCGTTTGGCATCTATTTCGAACGCTTTCGCCAATTCATCTTCCGCCTCCCCCCACCGCCCGGCATAAACCAGCACCCGCCCCAATTCCTGGTGGCCGATGGCTTCCCAGAATTCATCCTCAATCTCCCGGCACAGGGCGATCCGGCGGCGATGGTTGCCCTCGGCCTCCCTCAGCGCGCCGATGTTGCGTTGGTCGTCTGCCAGGTTCCCCAGGCCGATGGCGAGGTTCTTTTTGTCTTCGGCTTTTTCAAGAATATCGTTTAGCCTCTCAAACAACGGCACCGCCTGCCGGGGCTGGCCGCTCAGGCTGTAGCTGTTGGCAAGGGCGTTCAGCGTCCAGGCCTGGTCGCTTTCGTCCTTCAGGCGGGGCGGTTGGCTCTCCCCGTCCGGGAAGAGGGCGCGCAGGAGTTCGATTTCAGTTTGATAAGCACCAAATTGAAAATATAGGGGACTAGATAAGCGATCTCGATAAAAATTTTGTGCTTCATCAAACTGCCCCGCCCGCACCATGTGATGGTACAACTCGATCAACGGCTCCAGGTCTTCCAGCCGCCCCACCTTCTCCGGTTTCGGCACCGCTTCAAAATAATCGCGCAGTCCGGCGTGGGCGTTGGTGCGGGCGTCGCCGGTCAGCCGGTCGTAGGCATACCGCCGCACGATGGGGTGCAGGTCGTAGGTGTTTTTGGCGCGGTCGTGGTGGAGGAGGCCGCGGGAAATCAGGGCTCTCAGATCGGTTGTGAGGGTTGAAGGTTGAAGGTTGGAAGGTTCAGGTTTGACTTCGGTTGGGTGTCCGAATAACCGAGACAGGAATCCCGGCTTTTTGGTAACCGTTGGGGGAGCAGGAGTTTTGATTTGTGTAATAGCTTGAATAGCGTCATGGAAAACTGGCCCGCGAAAGCAAGCGATATTACTGAGTAGTTTTTGTTGTACGGTGTCGAGCGTTGTATAGGCTGTCTCCAAAACGTGGTGTTGGCGTTGTCTCAAATCATCTGTCACGTCCAATTGTTTTGCCGCTTCGATGTCGCCGGGGTGTTGCAGGTCGTCCAGGATCAGCCCGGCAAGCAGGCGCAGGCTGAGGGGGTGGTTGCCGTATTGGGCACACGCGGTTTGGATTTGGGCGCGGGTGCCACGGATGCCTTGCGCCCGGAAAAAGGCTACGGCATCGTCGGGGTGCAGGGCGGTCAGTTCCAGTTCGTCACAACCCGTCAGCAAGATGCCCCCTCGCGCTTCCACCGGGGTCGGGCGCAGGCGGGTGGTCAGCAGGACTTTGCTCTGTAAATGGGGCAGGGAGGCGATGGAGCGGAGGAAGTGTTCGGCGAGGGGGGAGATGCAGTCGCGGTCGTAAATTTGAGATTGGGGATTGCGGATTGGGGATTGCGGATTGCGGATTGCAGATTGGGGGTCGGATGGGAGGGGGTCATCGCCTTGATATGCCGCGGAGAGGCCGGAGTAGGCGCGGAGTTCGCGCTCGAAGCCGTCGAGGATGAGGAGGGTGCCGGGTTGGGCGAGGATGCCCAATAAAATTTGGACTTGTTGGCGGGGGGTGAGTTGGTTTGTGGGTTGGTTGGTTGGCTGGAAGGTGTAGACGGTTAAACCTTTTTTGAAGAAATAGTCCAGCGTTTCCACCAAAAACGAGCCAAAACTGGCCTGTGTCTCGTAAAAACTCCACCACACGACATGCGGCCAGCGGCGGGCGTCCACATCGTGCGTCAACCAGTGCCAGGTCAGCGCGCTTTTGCCAAACCCGCCCAACGCACGGATGACGAGCGCGGGTTTGTTTTGGCCCACTTTTTGATACGTAGCACGCTGAGCGGCAGTCGAAGCGTGCGGCTCTCGCCCTTCCAGCCAGTTCGTCAACCGTTCCCGCTCCGCCGCCCGCCCGGTGAAGTTCGGCGGCATGCCGTAGGGGTGGGCGAGGAACCAGGAAGAGGGTGGGGTGGTTGGTTCGTTGGTGGGGTGGTTGGTTTGTACGCCGAGGGCGGTGAGAAGTTGTGTCCAGGCAATTTTTTCCCGCGCGGGGCTGGTGAAGTCCACCGGCATGAGGTGGGCAATGTACAGCGGTGGCTCGCACTCGCGCTTCATCAACGGAATCAAACGACGGTGGCGCGCCGCGGGGTCGAGCGACTTCGCCATCACGTTGCCAAAGATCGTCCATTCATCTCGCAAATAGTCCGGCGTCAGCACCACGAGCGTTTTGGCACTCTCGATCACCGCCCGTTGAATTTCATCCACGCGGCTCGCCCCCGGTTCGATGTCCCGAAATTCGACAAACACCCTTAGCCCGGCTTGTTCCAGGCGGGTCAGCAGGGTGGTTTCTACCCAGTCCGCGTCGGCACGGGTGTAGGAAATGAACACATGGTACTTAAACTCGGCGGCAGGTGCGGGGGCCGATGGTTTTTGGGCGAGGCGCAATGGCGGCCAAAACGCTTGCAACTGGTCAGCGGGAATCAGAAACGCGGACATCTGCGCGCCGTACTCTCCCAACACGATCATGCCAATCAGCGCACCCAACATCTCATCCCACACACCCGTGCCACTGAACCCGGGCAGGGCGAAGTTTTGCGCGGAGTTCGTGGGTTCCATCATCAACCGTTGGATGGCATTCCGCCCCCGCAACACGCCCGACGCATCTCGGCCTTGCAGGTGGTGTTCGGGGAACCCAAACGTGCGGAACGGATGCCCCCACACGTCGCCGGGGATGGAAAATGGCACGGGGATGGCGTTGGGAGGGGGATCGGAGTCCAGCGCCAAGATCGCCATATCGCCCCCGCCATCGGCGCGCGGCCCCTCCCACTTCACCACCCGCGCGGGGAGAAACGTCCCCGGCGCGGGGAGCGGGAAATCGAGCATGATCCGGGCGTCGGCGGGGGGCGGATCGGCCACCTCCACGCGGCGGCCTATGGCACTGTTCACCACATGTGCGCAGGTCAACACCTGCCGCGTCCCCACGAGAATCCCCGCTCCAATCGGAGCCTGATCCCGATTCCGCATAATTCTTGCGATGGCGTTTTTATAATTTTCGGACATTTTCTTCCTTGGGAAATTTTCAATAAACCCGAATTAATGCTTTCAAGTATACCCCAAGACTTCTTCGACCCGTGCTTTTTTCCACGCTTCTTTCTGCCGCGCCCGCACTCTGTACCCACGCCCCCGCACCCTTCGACTTCACAAAGCCTCCGCTCAGGGTGCTACCGTTATAACGCATTACTCATCACTCATTACGCATCACTTATTACGTATCACTCATCACTCCTCACTTATCACGCCCCACCAACAAACACGCCGCCTCATGCCCCTCCCTCACCCCCACAAACGGCGGGTCCACCACCTTACATTCCGCCACCGCGACCGGGCAACGGGGGTGGAAGCGACAACCGGAGGGCAAATCAATCGGGTTGGGCGTTTCCCCTTGCAGGATGATCCGCTCCCGGCGCAGGCGCGGGTTCGGGACGGGGACGACGGACAACAACGCTTTTGTGTACGGATGTTGGGCGTTTTGCAGAACCTCGCGCGTGAGACCGATTTCCACGATGCGCCCCAGGTACATGACTGCGACCCGATCCGCAAAATAACTCACCGTGCCGAGGTCGTGCGTGATGAACAGGATCGAAATCCCCCGCGTTTCTCGGATTTCCAATAACAGATTGAGAATTTCTGCCCGAATGCTCACATCTAGCATCGAGACGGGTTCGTCGGCGAGCAGGAGCGCCGGTTCCAGCACGAGCGCGCCCGCGATGACCACACGTTGGCGCTGGCCCCCGGACAG
>JABWBV010000632.1 GCA_013359445.1 Anaerolineales bacterium
CCAAACCCTGAGCTTTTTAGGTTCGTTTATACAGTTGTAAAGGTGCTTCCTTGCGCTCTCGACATTGCAAGGTTAATTGAGGTTGTCAAAAGTCCAAAAAGTAAAGGCCAGGAGTTTTTCTATGCCCTCACTTCGTGCTCTTTTCCTCCCCTTTGCCCTCCTTCTTCTCACTGTCATCGCTTACATCTTCAATCCCCGTCCTGCGCCGGACCTGACCGCCCTCCTCCCGCTCGGTGAACAGTACGACGTGCGGATTCTGCGCGATGAATGGGGCGTCCCCCACGTCTTTGGCGTCACCGACGCGGATGCCGCCTTTGGCCTCGCTTACGCCCACGCGGAAGATGACTTCCTGCTGATCCAACAGATCACCCACGCCGCGCGGGGCACCCTCGCCACCGTCTACGGTCCCGACGCCGCCCCCAACGACTACATGGTGCAGTTGCTTCGGATTTGGGATGTGACCAACGCCCAATACGAAACCGACCTCACTCCCGAAACCCGTGCCCTGCTCCAGGGGTACGCCGATGGCCTAAACTTTTACGCCGCCAAACATCCTGACGAAGTCCTCCCTGGCCTGTTTCCCATTTCGGGTATTGACCTCGCCGCGGCCTCGGTGCATCGCTCCCCGTTATTTTTCGGGTTAGATGATGTGTTGGGCGAGTTGTTCGCAGAAGAACGGCAAAGCGAAGTGTCCCCAAGACCGGGAAATTCATCAAGTTCCTACGAAATCCCCCCAGTTCTCTCTAAAAATGGGAACTCAACGGAGTTTATAGGAACTCAAAGGAACTTCTGGGAGCTTGGAATTCCCTTCAATTCCCCTCAATTCCTACAAGTTCCCACGAATGCCCTCCCCAATGAAATCATCGGCTCTAACGTTTTCGCCGCTGGCCCCGCCCTCACCGCGGATGGTAACACCTTCCTTGCGGTCAACTCCCACCAACCGTGGGAAGGCCCCGTCGCCTGGTACGAGGCCCACGTTCATAGTGAAGAAGGGTGGGATATGTCGGGCGGACTATTCCCCGGTGCTCCCGTAATCATCCTCGGCCACAATCGCGATCTGGGGTGGGGCTTTACGGTCAATCACCCCGACCTCGTGGACGTGTATGTCCTCGACATCAACCCCGACAACCCCAACCAATACAAATTCGACGGCGAATGGCGCGACCTCGAAGTGCGAGAATCCCCCCTCGATGTCAAACTGATCGGGAACCTGATCTGGCCGGTGAAGCAGGAATTTCTGTGGTCGGTGTACGGCCCCGTTGTTCGCCAACCGCACGGCACTTACGCCATTCGTTACGCTGGAACCGGGCGTGTGGACATCTTCCAACAGCTATATCGCATGAACAAAGCCACCAACTTCGACGAATGGCATGACGCCCTCGCCGACGGTGGCCTGCCCATGTTCAACGTCGGATATGCGGACAAAGAAGGCAACGTGTACTACGTCTACAACGGCGCGCTCCCTATCCGTCCCGAAGGCTGGGATTGGTCACTCTACCTCCCCGGAGATACCTCCGCCAATCTGTGGACGGACACCCTGCCGTTTAACGACCTCCCACAGGTGTTCAACCCCCCGTCCGGGTTCGTTTTCAACGCAAACAGCACCCCCTTCCAAACCACCACCGGCGCGGGCAACCCCGATCCGACCGCCTTCGCGCCTTCGTTCGGCATCGAAACCGAGATGACCAACCGCGCCCTCCGCGGATTGGAACTATTCGGCAGTGCCCAAAACCTGACCCTTGACCAGTTCATACAGGTCAAATGGGACATGCAATATTCCCTCCAATCGGACGTGGCACGCTACCGCGACCAACTGCTGACTGCCGACGTGGGCGATGATTCCAACGCCCGCGCGGGGATCGAAGTTCTCCGCGCGTGGGACCTGTCCACCGCCCCGGACCGCGCGGGGGCCTCCCTGATGGTGCTGACGTTGGCCTACCTCGATCAGAATTATCCTTCGCTCAGCGTCTCCGGCTTTGTCGGCACAGAGGTCCCCGAAGAAATCCTGGTCCAAAGTTACCAACAAGCGGTTGAAACCCTCGTTACCCACTTTGGACAGGTGAACGTCCCCTGGCAGGTGGTAAATCGCCTCGTGCGGGGAGACACCAACCTCGGGCTGGGCGGCGGCCCGGACATTATCCACGCCGTATACGGGGAGTTGCGCGATAACGGCACGTTTCGGGGCGTCGCGGGCGATGGTGTGATCGTGATCGTCGCGTGGGACCCCGCGGGGAACATCACCGCGTACAGCCTCCACCAATACGGCAGTGCGACCGACGATCCCACTTCCCCCCACTACGCCGATCAAGCCCCGTTGTTCGTCACCCGCCAACTTCGCCCGGAATGGTATGACGAAGCGGACATCCGCGCCCATTTGGAGCGGGAGTATCGCCCCGGGGAAGAATAGAAGATTGGAGGTGGCAGGGTGCAAGTGGCAAGGTGAAACAAAAAACCTGTAACTTGCACCCTGAAACTTACAGGTACTAATCCCCCATTGTCTGAACCAGGGAAGAAAAGGATACTAACGGCATATGAGCGATTCTACGAGTAACCACATCCCCAAAGTTAGCATCGGCTTGCCGGTTTACAACGGCGAAAAATACCTCGAACAAGCCATCGAATCCATCCTGGCGCAAACTTTTACCGACTTTGAACTGATCATTTCCGACAACGCCTCCACCGACCGGACCCCGGAGATTTGTCAGCGTTATGCCGCCCAAGACCCTCGCATTCGCTATCATCGCAACGAGAAAAATATCGGGGGAGCGAATAACGAAAACCTGACCTTCAAGCTTGCCCGTGCTCCTTATTTTCGTAATGCCGCCGACGACGATTACATGGCCCCGGAATGGATTGCGAAAGCGGTCGAAGTGCTGGACGCGCACCCGGACGTGGTCCTGGCCTATTCCCGGGCGTACCGGATTGATGGAGAAGGGAAAGAGATTGGCACGCTGAACCGTCTCCTGGGCACAGCGGACCGACCCAACGAACGTTTTCGTAACCTGTACAGGTGGGATCATAACTGCGAACCTACTTATGGCCTTGCCCGTGCAGAGGCGATGGCTAAAACAGACCTGCAAATGAACTACACCGACTCCGACCGCACGTACCTGTGTGAATTGAGTCTACATGGAAAGTTTTACCAAATCCCCGAATTTCTTTTTTACAAGCGTTACCACTCGGGCATGTCCACCCAGGTATTCCCGGACTACCGCGAGCGGATGGTCTGGTTTGACCCGGACTTCAAAAAAAAGGGCAAGGTGGCCATGCCCCACTGGAATCAGTTTTTCCACTTTCTGCGCGTCATTCGCCGTGCGCCCATCTCGCTGGGGGAAAAACTGCGCTGTTATTTTCACATGGTGCGCTGGCTATTCTTGTACCGTCGCTGGAGCATGATGGGCCGCGATTTGGTGAACGCCATCCTTTTCTACACCCTTGCGCCGTTTCGGAAGGAAAAATAATTTTAGGAGCGCTCATCTGAAGGTAGTGACAATTTCAATCATTTGTCGCCTAACGACTAAAGTCGTCACTCCAGGTTTGTAATCTTCAGAATTTCTCTCCATCCACACAACCACTCCCCAATCACTCAATTCCCCTTACCCCCAATGACATCATCCCTCCCTACCCCCTCCTGCCGTTTCTGCGGTGCGCCGCTGTCTGTCACCGTCGTTGACCTGGGCATGTCGCCGTTGTGCGAAAGTTTTCTGCCTGCCGACCAGATCAACCAGATGGAACCGTTTTTCCCGCTCCATACCTACGTGTGTGAAAAGTGTTTCCTCGTCCAACTCGAAGAATACGTCACCCCCGAACACATCTTCACCGAATACGCGTATTTCTCATCCTACTCCACCGCCTGGCTCAAACACGCCAGCGACTACACCGACCTGATGA
>JABWBV010000633.1 GCA_013359445.1 Anaerolineales bacterium
GGGGAACCAGTTTCCCGTTCACTTTGGCGCCCCGGCAACAATGGCCGACTTCGGTGTGGATGTAGTAGGCGAAATCAAGCGGGGTGGCGTTCTGCGGAAGGTCTACCACATCCCCGCGCGGGGTGAAAGCGTAGACGCGGTCTTGCAAAACATCGCTTTTCATCGACTCTACAAAATCGTTGGCGTCCTGGCTATCATCCCGCCATTCTTGAATCATTTTGCGAATGTAGGAAACGCGGCGTTGATAATCCGGGTCTTGCTGATGGCCTTCTTTGTAGCGCCAGTGGGCGGCAATCCCATATTCCGCTTCCTGGTGCATTTCCAGGGTGCGGATTTGAAATTCGAGGTGTCTACCGTCATCGTATAAGACGGTGGTGTGCAGGGAGCGGTAAAAATTGTCTTTGGGGACGCCGATGTAGTCGTCAAATTCGCCGGGAATGGGGCGCCACAAACTGTGGACGACACCAAGTACCATATAACAGTCGTTTTTTTCTGGCACGACCACGCGCACCCCACGAATATCGTTGAGCTGTTCAAACGTGACGCCCTTTTTCATCATCTTGCGGTAGATCGAATAAATGTGTTTGGGGCGCCCAGAGATGCTGGCTTCTACGTGGTTATCTTGCAGAGCCTGGGTGACGCGCTGGATGATCTCTTTCATTTTGGATTCGCGTTCGGTACGTTTTTCTTCCAGTTTGCGGGCGATTTCTTTGTACATTTCGCCATTGACGTACCGAAACGCATAATCTTCCAGTTGCCATTTAAATTCCCAAATGCCGAGGCGGTTGGCCATGGGGGCAAAGATGTCGAGCGTTTCCTGGGCGATGCGGCGGCGTTTTTGTTCATTTAAACTGCCGAGGGTTTGCATGTTGTGCAGGCGGTCGGCGAGTTTGATGAGGGGGACGCGCGGGTCTTCGGCCATGGCGAGGAAAGTTTTGCGGAGGGTTTCGTTGACCAGGCTGGCTTTGCGTCCCAGAATCTGGTGACGGGCATCGGCGGTGTCTTGCAGGAGGGGGTGCTCTTCGAGGGCCTCCCCCCCGCGGGAGACGCGGGGGAGTTCGGTCAACTTGGTGACGCCATCCACCAACCGGGCGATTTCATCGCCGAAATCGGCCCGGATGTCCTCGAGGGTGAGGGGGGTGTCTTCGACGGTGTCATGCAAAAGTCCCGCCGCGACGACCGCAGGCGGGACTCGAAGACCGGCTAAAATGTCGGCCACGGCAATACAATGGGTGATATATGGCTCACCAGAGGCGCGCTTTTGGGGGGCGTGGGCTTCTGCGGCGACCCGGTAGGCGCGTTGGATCAGGTTGCGATCCACGTCGGTGAATTTTTCGGGGAGGTCACTAAACAGGCGGTCAATATCCATAATGAGACAAAAATAAGGCGAAGAAAAAGGTCAGCGCGAAATTTTTCCGAAGTATACTCCAATGACCTGAAATTGCCATATGCCCCCACGCTGACGATGATATACTCGCCCCTGTTGAAGCCTGATTTGCTTGCCCTTTTTTGTCATCCCCAATCTCACGCACCGCTTGCGTTGGAGCTTGGAGACCTGGTTACTTCCAACGGGGAACGATTCCCTGTGGAGGATGGGATTCCGAGGTTGTTGCCGCCTCAGATTCCGTTTCGCCATCGCTTTTGGGCGTGGGTTTACAACCAAACGGCTTTTGCGTATGATTGGGGGGTGGCCTTTGCCTGGGGGCTTAAGTTGGGCGGCCAACCCATTGAGCGGCGCACGTACCTTGAAAAGATCAAGCTGAAGCCGGATGCGTTGGTTTTGGAAACTGCGGTCGGTACCGGGTTGAATATTCAGCAGTTACCCGCTCATGCGCGGTATGTGGGGCTGGATATTTCGTTTGCGATGCTCCAGCGTTGCCAAAAGAATCTGGCAGGCTGGGGGCGGGAAGCGACTCTGGTGCAGGGCGACGCGCAATGGTTGCCTTTTCGGGAGGGGGTGTTTGATGCGGTGTACCATATGGGGGGCCTGCAGTTTCTGGCCGAGCCACAGAGGGCGCTGGCCGAAGCGTTGCGGGTGACGAAACCTGGTGGGCACATTTGGATGGTAGATGAGGCGTATTCTGTGCCCAGGTTGGTGCGCCACGCGCGTGGGATGATTCCGCCACGAGGCACGGCGCCTGCGCAAACCGGGGTGGAGGCGCTTTCCGCGCTGGTGCCCCCCTCTGCCGATGATATTCACGCCGAGTTGATTTCCAACGGCGAACTTTATTTTCTCAGTTTTAGGAAACGTTTTTAGATTATGAAAAAATTATTCGATATTTTCAAAAAGCCAGATAAAACCATTTATGTTGTCTCCGGGTTGCCGCGTTCCGGGACTTCGATGATGATGAAGATGTTGGAGGCGGGGGGCCTGCCCCCTGTGACGGATAACGAACGCACAGCGGATGATGATAATCCGAAAGGGTATTATGAGTTTGAGCGAGTCAAAAAAATGCAGGAGGGCGATATTGCGTGGGTGAAGGACGCGCCGGGAAAGGTGGTCAAGGTGATTTCGTATTTGATCCGCCACTTGCCCGAGGGCTATACCTATAAGGTGATTTTTATGCGGCGGGCGATGGAGGAGATTTTGGCCTCGCAGAAGAAAATGCTGATCAATCGGGGCGAACCCACGGACAAGGTGACCGATGCCGAGTTGATGGTGTTGTATGAAAAGCATTTGGAGCAAACTTTTGCCTGGATGAACGAGCGCCCTCATTTTTCGTGTTTGCAGGTGGATTACAATCGGTTGCTCAAAGAGCCGGAACCAATTGTGAAACAATTGGGGGCATTTTTGGGAAATCAGGTAAATATGGATAAAATGACCGAGGTGGTGGACCCGAAACTCTATCGCCAACGGAAAAATTAATGGCAGAACACCCCGGCCTCCCCCCTTTTCGGGAGGCCGGGTCCGTTATTCTCACGCAATTTGGACAGGGTTCAGGACAAACAAATTCATTAATTGGGGGTAAAATTGCCAAAGGATTGCGTCTTTCTGACAATTTGTAATCTTTTATGTGCCGCCCCCAATGGTTTTGTCACTCATTATTGCCCTGAGTACTGCTTTTTTTTATCTTTTGTTTGCCATTTTGTTATGGCGCAAACCAAAAGAGGAAGCCCCGACCGCGTTTGCGTTTGGGGTGTTTATGTTTATGTTTTTTTTGTGGGGGCTTTTGCAAGGGATGCTTTATGCCAACTGGTTCACGTTGCCCGGAGGGTTAGAATTTGTTCACGCCTCATTTTTTTGGGGTGGGTTTATCAGTGTGGCTTACCTGGATATGACTCGGCGGTTTAACCAACATACGGGGATCAATCCCCTGGTGTGGGGGCTGATTTTGGTCTTAGTCGGAGCGCAGGTTTTTCTGGGGATTTCTCAGCCACCCTTTAATGTGATGTTGCCTCTGATGACAGCCCCGTTGAAACTCTCGCAGGTTCTTATGGGTGTCTCGGTGGGAGTGTGGGCGGTGGCGACAGTCACAACGGTGAATCTGATTGTCAAAAATTATCGCCTGAAAAATAATCCACTCCACCGGAATCGGCTGTCCTATTGGGCGATCTCGATGATCTTCGTCACGTTGGGGGTGGTGTTATACGGCATCAATCTTCCCGTGATCGGGAATATCTTTTTTTGGATTGCCGCCTTTAACACGGTATACGTTGTGACAACACATCGTCATCCTGATATCCGGCTGGGGATTTTGCACGCCCTGAGCTATCTGATGACTACAGTGCTGGTGGTTGTCATTTATACCCTGGTGTACATGACGGCCCAGTTCATCTTCCAGCAGAAACTGGGAACCAGCCCCTTGACCGCCGGGGTGGTGATGGCGTTGGTCTTGGCGGTGATTTTCCGCCCGCTCTTCGAGCAGATTCGTAAAAATATTGAACTGG
>JABWBV010000634.1 GCA_013359445.1 Anaerolineales bacterium
TTCGGCAGGAATTTAGGCCACCATTCCAGGCGAAACCCGCTGAAAAGACCGTCTCAAGTGCGTCGCACCTGGTCCCAAAATAGTTTTCAGACACTTTCTGAGAGAGGAAACGCCCTGAAAAAGTAAGGAGAAAAGATGGATTCCTTAACTGAAACTGCCCCTGCCTTTGTCGATATGGCGCACCGGATCGTGTGGGCCAGTGTGGCCACCGTGGACACGCACAAACGCCCGCGCACGCGCATCCTGCACCCCATTTGGGAATGGGATGGCGCGGAACTCACCGGTTGGATTGCCACCAGCCCCACCCCGGCAAAACGCGCCCACCTCAAACATAGCCCTTACATGTCGGTCAACTACTGGTCCCCCACCCACGACACCTGTGCCGCCGAGTGCCGTGCCTCTCTGGAATTTGATGACGAGACTCGGACGATGGTTTGGAACCTGTTCAAAAACGGCCCCAGCCCCGTCGGCTATGATCCTGCCATTGTGCCGGGTTGGGGTAGCCCCACCACTGAGGCCTTTGTTGCGGTGCGCCTAGAACCCTGGCGGCTCCGTGTTTTCCCCGGCACGGTGTTGTTGGGACAGGGGGGAAAGGTGTTGACGTGGCAAAAAGACAAATAAAAAAACGCCCCGAAAGTTCTTGAACTTTCGGGGCGTTTTTTTATTACCGCACCAGTTCCCCATCCCCCGGATTCAACTCCGAATTATTTTTCATATATTCGATCAACAACGCCACCTGCGTGTATGCCACCGCCACGTAGGTGTCCGCCGCGCCGTAGTAGATGGCGATGCGCCCGGTCGCGGCGTCGTGCAGGGTCGCACAGGGGAAGACGACGTTCGGGACAAAGCCGGTCGTTTCGTAGGGCTTTTCGGGGGTCAGAAGGTAGTCGCGGGTGCGATAGAGAACCTGGGAGGGCGACTCCAGATCGAGCAGGGCCGCGCCCATGCTGTACACGAACCCGTTCGCTGTCCCGGAGACGCCGTGGTAGAACAACAACCAGCCTTCGGTGGTCTCAATCGGGATCGGCCCCCCGCCGATTTTCGTACCCTGCCACCAGCCGGAGCCGCCGCGGGTCATCACACGTTTGTGTTTGCCCCAATACGTCAAATCGGGACTTTCGCTGAGGAAGATGTCCCCGAACGGGGTGTGTCCGCTGTCGCTGGGGCGGCTGAGGAGCAGATAATTCCCGTTCACCTTGCGGGGGAACAGCACCCCGTTCCGGTTAAACGGGACGAACGGATTCTCCAACCGGACGAATTCGCGGAAGTCTTTCGTCATCCCCAGGCCCAGCGCCGCCCCGCCGAAATCCGTACACCAGACGATGTAGTAGGTGTCGTCCAGTTTCACGAGCCGGGGATCGTAGGCGTAGTTGGGTGGATAGGGGCGACCCTGTTCGTCCACCCAGTGAATTTCCTCGTCCGTAATTTCCCAGTGCAGGCCATCGGCGCTGAACCCGACGTGGAGGAGCGCCTTGCCGTGTTTGTGGTCGGCGCGGAACACGCCCGCGAAGCCGCCCTGATAGGGAATCACCGCGCTGTTGAAGACGCGGGCGGTTTTGGGGGTCGGGTTCCAACCGATGATGGGGTTGGCGTCATGCCGCCAAATGACGCCCGTCTCGGTCGCGGGTCGGTCTTGCCAGGGGAGGTTGGGGAGTGGGGATCCGATAATTTTGAGGGAGGTCATAGGTTGGTTTCCTCTTCTGTTTCAAGAAAATCATGTTCAAGTTGAAATTTGAGGTCAAACCCTTCTTTGCGAACGAGAATGTCGTAGAAAAGAACGACGTTGACGGCTATGCTTAACGGGGAAGCGAAAATAAGCGCAATTTGGGAAAAGACGGTTTGTACGAGTGGCCCGTAACTTGAACCGGGCACGAAAAATTCCAGTCCATAGGCAAAGGCTAATTGGGGAAAGATGCTGAAAATATAAATGAGAAGGCCAGCTAAAGACGTAGTCCAGAATACATGCCCAAAAATCCCTTCTGTCAATTCCCAACTTCTATCTAATCCTTCTTTTGCTTTGTGGGATTCCAAAAGAATTGCGGGCAACATCAGGCTCCAACGAGTTGTGAGAAATAAAACGATTGGAATGAGAACTAATATCACAATAAATATTCTCAACTGGTCTTGAATGCTCAGAAAAAAAAGTAATGCACAGGTTATCGACATAATCGGAATTGCTATGAAGAGTCCAACCAAAAACTGCCCTCCCCACGCCGAACCATATCTTTCTCGGATAGCTTGATAGGCTTCGTTCATTGACACAGAGTTCCCCAAATAGAGGTTAGATATTGCTGAGGTAAGCGCGCCGGAAATCAAAAGGCTAATGAAACTATTTTGTATCAAGTCCACAATTTGTGTGGACCGGAACGTAAAAAAGCTCAGAATTTGCAAAACCGTCATCGGCACATACGCCGCCATCGTAATCCCGATCAACAACCCAAAATGCCGCCGGTACAACCGAAACGCCCGGTCTAAAATCTCGCCGATGCTCAAAGGATACAATTGTGGGGGTTCCATACTTTCCTCCTTCTGGGGAATAAAAAATTACGGTGTCAACCGCTGTTGCGCTAATTGCCGGAAACGAAGCGAGGCTTCATCCGTAAATGTTGCCGTCGCCTGCAAATACGCCTGATACAAGCCCTGTGCCTCCGCCGTGCGCCCCAATTCCGTGTACAACTCCCCCAGGAAAAAGAGCGCCTGCCGGCAAATCGGGGAAAAATCGGTCTCGGTCAGCGGGCGAATGCGCTCCAATTCCGCCTGCGCCTGATCTTTCGCATTGCCCAAATAATACAACACCGCCAGATTGGATGACAACTGGCAATCATTGGCCGGATTCGTCTCTCGCGCCTGTAACAACACCTGCGCCGCGGCGTTCAAATCACCCTGTTGTTGGTACACCACCGCCAATTGTTCGTATGCGGGCACATTCGTCGGCTGGTTGCCGATCACGACCTGCAAATCTGCCACCGCGTCGGCGTACCGTTGTTCCTCCGTCGCAATCTTCGCCCGCACGAGCAGAGAATCGGGGGCGGAACTCACCGCCAGCGACACCAGCGCCTTGTCCACCGCCTCCTTCGCCTCCTCGATCCGGTCGGCTTTGTACAACCAGTTGGCGTACTGCGACCAGTTAAACGCCGAAGTCGGGTCCGTCTCAATCGCCCATTCCCACAGCGCCAGTTCATTTTGCCAGGCCGTGTTGTAGCGCCAGGTTTGGACACTGAGCGGGATACAGATCACCAGCGCGGCCAGCAGGGTGTTCTGAATCAGCTTCATCGTAGGGATTTTCATTCGCTCGGCCAGCAACGCAAAGACTACCGGCAGGAGAAACATCCAAAAGCCCAACACCGGCAAATACAAATACCGGTCGTGGACGGTATGTTCGGGGATGAATGCCAAAATATTGAACGTGGGCGCGAGCGGGAGCAGGAACAACGCCAGCCCGATCTGGGGGAGTGATGGGGGAAAGACCCCGGTCGTGGCGGACACCCCGCGCGGGATCACGCTCCGCAAGGCCCAGATCACGAACGCAATCAACGCGATCACGATCAGCACCGGGATAAAAAAATTCTCCACCCCCATCGTCGCGGGCGTCACCGGGCGGAGGGGGTAATTTGGCCCCACCGAGAACGGGATAAGCGCCTGCCGCACGTAAAAAGTCAGGATCGCGGGCGCGGTCAGGAAAATTTCCACCGGCCCAACGTGCCCGTAATTCGTCTTGGATACGATTTTCAACACCTGATACCGGGCGATGAAATAGACGACCGCCAACACAATGAACGGAACCGCCCATTGCAGCGCGCGGCGCAACCGTTTCCCGTCCAACATTTGGCCCCACCACCCTTGTGTCGGGTCGTAATCTTCCAGCAG
>JABWBV010000060.1 GCA_013359445.1 Anaerolineales bacterium
AGGCGTCCCACTCGGCCGCCGGCACGTCGGCAATGCGCTCGACGAGGCCGAGCTCGATCGCGCTGTCGCCGTCGGGCATCAGCGGCGCGCCCCGTCACTATTTGCGACCACGTTCCTCATCCTGGCCTAGAGCTTCACAACAGGAATGGCCGTGACCCGATAGATCGGCTTCGACGGCTTCTCATTCGTGACGAACAGATCAACCCGGACCGACATGGCAGCGGCAACGTGGAGCGCATCCATCGCGGCCAGTCCGAACCGCTGGCCCAAATCCAAAGCTGTCCGGCCAAGCCGTGGCTCCATCATTGCCCAAACGCTTGCCCTCTCGAAGAAGCGCCGATAGAAGGCTGCCTCCATGGATCGTCGGTGAAAGACGGCTTTCGGCAGCACTTCGAGGCGCAAGAAGTCGCTCGCGGCGAATTCCAGGGAGGCGTTGTCGAGCAGGCTGAAGGCCCGCCGTGCCGCCGGTTGAACGCCTCCGGCTGCAAGGATCAGGACATTGGCATCCACGTAGACGAGCGGCACAAGGCTTCGCTAACGAACGCCGCCGCGCCGATCGGCAACCTCGCGGCGAACCTGGGCAGCTGTCAGCAACGGCTTGCCACTTTCGATGATGCCGGAGACGCGCCGTTCGACGTCCGCCCGTTTTTCGCCCAACGGGGAAAGCGGCGTGAGTTCGATAATTTGATCGCTAAAGGCGAGGATTTGCAGGTTGTCCCGGTCTTGCAGGAGGCCGATAAAATCGAGCAAACTGGTGCGGGCGGTGGCGATTTTCTCCCCGCGCATCGAGCCGGAAATATCAATGACCACGGTGATGTCTACGGGTTTTTTCGTCTGCCGCCAGAGGTCCACCACGCCTTGAATCACTTCCGCGCGGGGGATTTCGAGCACGGTTTGCGGCTGGGCGGGGTCGACGCCGTGTTGGGCGTCCAGGGGCGACGTAAGCGCCATGGACGGGTCGGCGGGGCGGAATCCGAGTTCAATCGCTTTCCGTTGTTGAGGTTCGGCGAGCAGGAAGGTTTCAAAATCCTGCGCGGCGGTGCGTTGTTCGGCGGTTACCCAGGGGGCGTTGACGATGGCGTAGGGGTTGTTGGACCAGAAGGTGCCTTCTTTGGGGTAGATCGCCACGACCGGAATCTGTGACACCTGCCCGGCCAGGCGTTTGGTTTCTTGATCTACGACGAGGTTTTCGTACATCACCGCCGCACTCAAATAAGAGGGGCCATTTTCGAACATCCGCGTGGCAAAAAAGCCGGTACTGCTCCCGTAGTGGATGATACTGCTCTCCACTTCTTCCATGAAGGTGGCGAGTTCCGGGGCTTTGAGGTCTTCCAGGGTGAGGTCGCGCTGTTTGCCCGCGCCCGCGTAGGCTTCGGAGATGATCGAGACGATGCCGCTATTGCTGAAGTCGGGGTGCGTGTGCCCAAGTTTGAAACTGCCCCATTCCGGGTAGCCGTAGGCCGCCCACCCTTCGTCGGAGGTGGCGAGCGCGGCGATCTCTGCCCACCCGAGCGGGGTGTTGGGCCAGCCGAGCGCTTCGGCCATCGGTTGCCACATGGCGATCACGACCGGGCTGAGCACGAGATCGCTGGGCGTGCCCGTCACGAGGTCGTCGGCATGGCTTTTGCGCCATTCGGCATTGGCGACGGGGACGTAAATGGAAGACGCCGGACTCCAGACGGTGGGTTGCAGGGTGCCGTCAATGATCCCCCGCACCGATTCAATCGAACCCATCGCGGTCGCTTCCACGACGATGGTGGAACCTTCGGCGGTTTTATGATTTTCCTGGTTGTATTGCTCCACCAGGGGGGCCAGCCAGGCCTGTTTTTCCGAGCCGTAAACGATGCTGACGGTGACGGTTTTTCCGCCGAGGAGGGGACCGCCGCTGGTTCCGCAGGCGAGTGACAAGCTTGCAAGCATAAAAAAGAGGAGAACAATAGAAAAGCGAGGCTTCATAGGGTTCCTTTATTCTGGTCAACAGGCCAGACCCTAAAGGTTTCGATTGCAAATGTGCGACTGAATTTATTGAGAAAAACCTTTAGGGTCTGAGTAATAACTACCTTTGGACGTTCCGGTTCCAAAATTCGAGCAGAGTGTCCAATACATTCCCGGCGGGAATTTCGACGCTGGGAGGCAGGTCGGTTTTCAGGCCATTGGCGGCGTATTGGGTGAAGGGGCTACCGGATTGGTCGAGGGCAATGCCGGGCGTTACCGGGCGAAAGCCGTAACTGAGCAGGGCCAGTTGTTGGGCGGGTTCGCTGAGCAAATAATCGGTGAACAGTTGGGCGGCTTCAACTTTTTCGGGCGTCACCCAGGCCCCTTTCAAAATGCAGAAGGGATGATCGCTCATCACCGTCGCGGGCGGGTAGTACACGCGCAGTTCTCCGTAGCGGCCCACGGCGTTGGCGGCCTGTTCGATGGCGGTGGCCTCGTAGACGGCCACGATGTCGTAGGTGCTGGGGCCATATGCGACAATGTCTCGCATGTAGGTGCCGGTACTTTCCCCAAATTGAGGCACGCTGTTTTGAAATTCCAAAAACCACTGCTGATAGGCCGTATCCGAAAGAATATCTTGGGCGGTCAGGCCACTGGTTTTCTCAAAATAGTTGTAGGTCATCAACAAGATCGCCATAAACCCGCTATTGGAGGAGAGCGGGCTGGTTTGTCCGTATTTGATGTAGCCCCATTCCGGGTGGTTGTAGGCATCCCAGCCACTGGGTTCGATCACGGCATCGTGCAAATGTTGCCACATCTGCCCGTTGGGGTTCTCCCCCCACAACACCTCGGCGCGCTCCTTCCAGGCCACGACCACGAGCGGGGTTTGCACCACCGGGCGGCACAGGGCCGTATCTTTCATCTCCACCAACGGCGCGCCGAATTTACTCGCCGATAAATCTTGTAAAATCGAAATTTGCAGGGAACTCGCCGGGCTGATGATGTCCGGTTGCGCGCCGTCCAGCACCGAGAGGTAGATCTCCCGTGAGCCAGATTTGGACAATTCAACCTGGATGGGACGCCCGCCCACGGTGGGGTTCGTGGCGTAAAAATCTGCGATCACCTCGTTCAACCACGCTTCTTTTTCGGTGGAATACAGGAGTGAAAGGACGATGGGCTGGGGTTTGGGGAGGAGGAGTTCCCGCAGAGGGGCATAGGCAAAACTGCGGAACGAGGGCGAAATCACGGCCCCCACAAAAACGCCAAGTCCAATCAGAGTGTACAGAATCAGGAGAACGATGCGAAAGGTACGGGCGGATGAATTAAACATTAGAGGGATTATAGTGTCCGACCTTTAACGGCGTGTTATTAATTTGTTAATGGGGAGATAACGATCATTTTAAGAAACGGCGTTCGTGCGTTTGAACCCTGCATTCAAATGCACGAACGCTGTCCGGGGCAAGGGAACCATAACAAATCCTTAACCCGCTATTTACAAGATCAGCGAACAAGATTAATTCAACGCTTCTATACTTCCCGAAAACCTCATTTTTGGGATCATTCATTTTTATGCACACCTCCCTCTCCCTCGCCAAAGACAAAGCCCTTTTCACCCCCGGCCCACTGACCACCAGCCGGACCGTCAAACAAGCCATGTTGCGCGACCTCGGCTCCCGCGATGCCGCATTTATCGAAGTCGTCCGCGAAATCCGCCGCAGACTCGTGACCCTCGGCGGGGCGGACGAAACCGAATACACCACCGTGCTGATGCAAGGCAGTGGCACCTTTGGGATCGAAGCCGTCCTCTCCTCGATCATTCCGCCCGAAGGCAAATTACTCGTCCTCATCAACGGGGCGTATGGCGAACGGATTCTGAAAATCGCCAACATCCACCGTATCCCCACCATCCCCCTGCGCTTTCAGGAAAACGCCGTCCCCGACCCGCAACGGGTGGACGAGACCCTGGCCTCCGACCCCTCGATCACCCACGTCGCGGTCATTCACTGCGAAACCACGACCGGGATCATCAACCCGATAGAGGCGTATGGGGAGATCGTGCAACGGCACGGGCGAGTATATTTTGTGGACGCGATGAGCAGTTTTGGCGCGTATCCCGTGGATTTGAACGCCTGCGGGATTGATTATCTCGTTTCCTCGTCCAATAAAAACATCGAAGGCGTGCCCGGTTTTTCGTTTGCCCTGGCGCGGAAAGCGGCCCTGCTTGCCACGCGCGGTTTTGCGCGTACCCTTTCCCTCGATCTGCTGGCGCAGTGGGAGGGGCTGGAAAAAGACGGGCAATTCCGCTTCACCCCGCCGACGCACGCACTTTTGGCGTTTTACCAGGCCCTGTTGGAGTTGGAAAATGAAGGGGGTGTGCCCGCCCGCGCGCGCCGGTATCAGCGCAATTACGCCATCACGCGCGAGGCGATGCAAACGATGGGGTTTCAGGCTTATCTTCAACCGGAAGATCAGGGCTACATCATCACCTCATTTTATTATCCCGCCCACCCGAACTTCAACTTTCAGACCTTTTATGAAAAATTGAGCGACAAAGGCCATGTCATCTATCCCGGCAAACTCAGCCACGCCGATTGTTTCCGCATTGGGCACATTGGGCGGCTCGAAGAGGGGGATGTCCACGCCCTGATGGCGGCGATTGCCCGAACGCTCTCGGAAATGGGTGTTGTGTAGGGGGACTCCCCGTGAAAATCCTCGCGCTCAACGCCAGTCACCGCGGCGAAAAGGGCGTCACGGCCTTTTTACTGCACCAACTTCAGCAGGGGGCACTCGAATCCGGGGCGACATGGGAGACCGCAACCCTGGCTCGCCTGAAAATCAATCGGTGTCTCGCTTGTGCGGAGTGCCAGGGGGAAGATCACCCGCTCACCTGCGTGTACCACGCCAAAGATGACGCCTACCAGGTTTTTGCTCAAATGGCGTCGGCGGATTTGCTCATTTTCGCCACCCCCATTTATCTGATGACGATGACCGGGTTGATGAAAACCCTGTTGGACCGCACCTATGCGACGATGGATGTTTCTGCGGTGCGCCTATCCAACGGGTTGATTCATCACCACCTCAACCCCGCCATCTCTTCTAAACCCTTTGTCCCGCTCCTCGTGTGCAGTAACCTGGAAAATGCCTCGTGGCAAAACGCCGCCGACTACTTTCGACGTTATGCCCGTTTCATGGAAACGCGGCAGGTGGGGCAACTGATTCGGAACGCGTCCAACCTGTTTGAACTCAAAAAGCACCCTCACCTGGCCCAACGGTTCCCCAAAGTTCTCGAAGTCATCGCCGCCTATCAGCAAGCGGGGCGCGAACTTGCCACCCGCGGCCAATTGAGTTGGCACACCCAACGCCGGGCGAATCAAGAAGTGATTCCCGTGCCATTTTTCTGGCTCCTCAAACATTTTCGCCCGATCAAACAACGGATTGTCACCGTTCTCAATACGCCATCGATTTTTGAAGAAGAGTAAAATTTCGGAAGTCTTTGGGCGGCACTTTGAGGTTTGCACGCGTCCTGTTTTAACAAAACGTTAAGGGTAGGTAAACATCCAATTTCACCCTCAACTCCCCTCCTTCCTTTTCGTAAAATGAAATGAAGGAGTTAACATGAACCACAAAATTTTTTCCAGCGTCTTCGTTTGCCTCTTGTTTGCGGCCCTCATCGCGTCCCCCGCCCTGGCCGAAAAAGACTACCGGGCCGAAAGTTTCAACGTCTGGGTAGATGTTCAACCCGATGGCTCCCTCCTCGTCACCGAAACCCTAACCTTCCAATTCGTGGGCGACCCGTTCACCTTCGTTTTTCGCGAGATTCCCCGCGAAAAAACCGACGCGCTCGAAATCGTGGACGTGAGCATGGACGGTGTACCCTTTCAACCCGGCACCGGGGCCGGGCAGGTGGAGGTGGAGAACGGGGATCCGGTCAAAATCACCTGGCATTTTGCCCCCACCAGTGGCACACACGAATTTGGCCTGACCTACCGCGTCCGGGGTGTCATTCTGCACGAGGGCGCGGACACCCTGTATTGGGACGCCATCCCCTTCACCCACGAATACGCCATTGACCAAAGCCTCATTCGCGTCTCTTACCCGTCTGAACTCACCCCGGTCAGTACCCCTACCCTGGAAGGGACGACAGGCTCGCTTGAAACGGGCACGGGCATGTTCAGTTTCACGATCCCCGCGTTGGAACCGGATGCCGGGGCTAGTGTGTTCGTCCAATTTCCCTTGGGCAGTTTGGTGAGCCAAGCCCCTGCCTGGCAGATGGAACAAACCCAAAGAAGGGCCTGGACCGCGCAGGCCGCGCCCTTTGGCCTCGGTGCGGGCATCCTGATGGTGCTTCTCAGTTTGGGCGGCGTTTTTCGCCTCGCAAAAGGGTTCCAACGGGAGCGCACGAATCAAATTCCGTTCTCCTCTTCCTTCGCTTCTCCCCCGGACAAAACGGCCCCCGCCCTGGTTGCCCGTTTGACCGGCAAAGGGACGGCCTTTTTGGGGACGCTGTTTGACCTCGGGCAACGCGGCGTCCTGTCCATTCAGGAACAGCCGAAAAAGTGGGGCACACGTCAATTCGAGATTGTGCGCCAACCGAATCGGGACTTGCTCAAGCCCCATGAGCAGGTTTTCATGGACAAGCTGTTTCAAAAGGCCAAAGATGATCGGGTTGCGTTATCCACCATGAGTACCCTGGCATACCAAAGTGAGTTTGCGGAGACCGTGGATGAGGAATTGACCGCCGCAGGGTGGCGCGATGCCGAGCGTGTACAGAAACGAAACCGGCTCGTCTTGCTCCTGGGAGTGGGGCTGGTCGCGGGAGGCGGGGGTTTCGTGTTGGGCCTCTTGATGGAGCCGGCCTTGAGCAGTGTTCAGGGGAAGATCATCGAGTTGATGCTGATCGGCGCGGGGCTGGGGATTTTCGGAACCATGCTCTTGAGCCTGATTTGGGCGTTGACCATTTCCACCCTAACCCCGGAAGGGGAACGGCAGGCCGCGGCGTGGAATAGTTTCCAGACTCATTTACAACAAGTCACGCGGCGGCACGTCCCCGCCACCCCTGACCTGTTTGAACGTTATTTGCCGTATGCCGCGGGGTTTGGGATGGCGACAGAGTGGGGCAAATCCTTCCAAAAAATGGAAAACTTGCCTCTCCCGACCTGGTTTGAAGGGCTACAGGGCAGTCTCGATGATGGCAGTTTTGCGGCGATCTTTGCGGTGATTTCGGCGGCAGATACGTCGGCGTCGTCGGGGAGCGATGGCGGTGGGGGCGGAGGGGGCGCGGGAGGCGGGTCGAGCGGGGCAGGCTAATAGACACTCGCGGCGATGCCAAAGTACGTCAGATGATCGTGGAAAAGTTGCCGGACAAACGCGAGAATGTTGGGGGTCATTTCTTTTCCGGTGGGGGGCAAGATTCCGGCACACACGGGTTCGGAAAAAGAAACCCGCGGCGTAGGCAAATACCGTTTAGGAAACATCAGTTGGTAAATCGTCTGGAAAAATTCGGCGACCCGCTGACGCGCTTCCGGGGATTTGCGGAAACGCACGAGCGGGTGATGGAGAAATTGCGGGAGCAGGACATGGCTCACCACCGCGCCGACCAGGTGCGTTTCGGGAACCTGCCGCAGAAAAAGCTCCACGCTTCGGGACCAGGTTGCCAGGCTTTCACATGCCCCCGGCAGGCACGCCGGGTCTGGCTCAATGCGCCCGCCCGGAAAAAGGAGCATGGCGCCCCCTGCTTTAAGGTGTTGGATGCCCGCACGGATCACCATCGCCCGTTGGTTCAATTCCCGGCTGGAGAAGATCAGATGCTCGCGCAGGGTGGGCAGGGCCTGGGTGAAAGGGGAAAATCCGGCCACGATTTTTAAGTCCTCGCGGGGCAAGAGAGAACTGATCAAGATCGAATCCACCGTCCCAGGATGGTTGGCAATGACCAACAGTGGCCCATGTTCGGGAATATTTTTCTCCCCCCATACCTGAAACCCGTTAGCAAAATGGGGCAACACCCCTGCAAACGCGGCGCGCAACCCCACCTGTTCGATTTGTGCATCGAATGCCAGCGCGATTTGCGAAAGTCGTCGAGAAGGGAGCGCAAAAAAAGGGCTTGTGAGTTTTCGCCCCCAACGATTTTGCGCCAGGCCCACCGTCAGAAGAATTTCCTCCACCACATATTGGCTAAGCGTGGAAACATGTGGCAATGTGTGTTCCATTTCATTATGGGCTGGAAAAAACGAGTTTTTTGTTGGGGGTGATGGCGGGGTCCACATTCTCCCCCAACGCTTTCCGGCAAACGAGCGAAATCAGATACCCGGATGAGCCGCCGTTTTGCACAGGCGCGAGCCGCCGGAGCATGTCCATGTCAAAGTACGAGTAACATTCCTTGCCCAACGCCAACCCGTTATAAATGCAAGAGGAATACTGTGTAATCAACGCTTCACAGTTGGCGATCATGTGCTCCACATTGCCATCCACATAAATACGCGCTTGCGGGGCCATCTCTTGAATCTCCGCCACGGCGCGGTCCACATTTTCGTTCGGATGAAGTTTGAAGATCAGGGGGCGCTCTCCGGCAATCTCCACCGCCCATTTCAAAAACTTTTGCCGATCATCCACTTTGAACGTTTCTCGCGCGTCCGAAGTCGCCACCAGCACATAGTCCTTGTACGGGAAGTCGTTCTCCAGATATTGCGCGGCGTGATCGAAGTTGGGGATGCCCGTCACCAGGATTTTTTCCGGCTTGACCCCTTTGCGAATGAACAAATCCCGATACCCTGCCGAGGCCACACAGAAATGCTCATATGCGTTCGACAGCCCCGCCGTCGCAGTCCCGGCCAGATATCGGGGCAGGCGCAAGGCTTTGACCAGGTGATAGCGCCACGTTTCGGGGTCCGTCATCCCCTCTTGGATCAGGATCACCTTTTTTCCACGGACATTGGCGGGGATGATCAGGTCCGACACCATCACCACCAGATCATACTCATACTGTTTGCCCCCATAATCCATCCGTAATCCGTTTTCCCGCAGATACGCCTCCGCCTTCAACCGGCGCGGGTGCCCGATGACCGTAAAATCCAACCACCCCCATCGTCGCGCCAGTTCCAGCAAGCCCTCGGTATAAAACGGCGTGAAGTAACAGTCGTATTCCGCTTCCAGATGCCGCGAAACCGCATGGCAAATCGTCGTTTGGTTGAGCGAACCGCCAATAAACAAGATTTTCGGTTTCATCGGTTTTAGTTCGCACACACCAGACTCATGCCGCCGCACGTCTGGAAATAATAGATCAACGCCAAAACGGTAAACGCGATCCCCACCCCTGTCCCCGCCAGGGTCTGCCACCGGTCGTGGCGGCTTAACCGGACGCGTGCCCACGCCACGAGCGGAATCGTCAACAACACAGGCAGGGCGGGCCAGCCAAAAATCCCAAACAAAAAGACCGCCATCCCCGCAATCGTCATACTATGCCCGCTGATCTTCCACTTGAGAGTCACCAGCAACATAAACGCCGCCTGCAAAATCGCCACGCCACCAAACACCAACAGGGCATAGGGTGCCCCAAACGTCATCATCACCCCCCAACTCACGCCCGATAACAACAAGGTCAACAGCATCGGGCGGATACGTTGTTCGCGCACCTTCATATGAAAATCCGTAATGTGCCCCCGCTGAACCTGAATCACAATATAGATGACCGGCAATAAAATCCCCAAGCCAATTTGAAACAACGCCCAATTGACCCCCGGTGCCCCGATTTGTTGCCCCAAAAAGAGTAAGCCCACTGTGACCATTAACGGCGGGCTAAAAATCCCAGAAATCAATTTCGCCAGCCCATATTCCCAACGCGGCAAAGGCATTTCGACCGGGGTCGTGATCAGGGTCTCAAAAGGTTGTTCGACATCCATAAAAAAACTCCTTAAACAACTGATGTTACGCAAGGTGCGACGCACTTCAGGTAATTTTGGGGCAGGAGGCGAAGTTTTCGTCCGGGATTTTCTCTAGGGTCAAGTGCGTCGCACCGAGTCCGTGCGTAACGTGAGTTAAACAAATTTCATCCCATTCTAGGTCTCGATTGTTAAGCCTGCTCTGCCTACGGTTTAACCTTTTGACAAGAAAGGGTAAAGAGAAGATTAACGTACCTACTCACCAAGAGTAGGAAGTCCGAAAAAAAGGATGAAAGGGGGGATGTACATCCCCCCTTTCATCCTTTTTTTTCGAGTTTTACCTCTTTGAACGTGAGTAATCACAAATTAACAAAAACAGGCTCCCCGAACCACGCATTCGATTCGGGGAGCCTGGGATTTCAGGTTTGTCGGGCCGATTTCAATCGTTTATCGCCCCTAACGACTGAAGTCGTCACGACAACCTCGTAACTGATTTATTTTCCAATCACCGGCAGGTAAAGCTGATACCCGCTCACTTCGATTTCAAAGATCGCCACGGAACCCGTCACCTCATACGACACCACAAGCAACGGCGTACCGGTCGGGCTGGCATTCGCGGGGATGAACACCAACCCTTCGGGGCTGACGTGTTCCGGCAGGCCGGGGGCAAAGTGAACGAAGATCGGAGCGGTGGGGTCGGTCACGTCAAAGACCATGATCCCGCCCAGGCGTTCCAACCCGATGAAGGCGTAGGTGCGAGCGTACAGGTTCGCCAGGACGACACCTTCCGGTTCGGGGCCTTTGTCGTCACTGCGGGAGTCGAAACTGCCCGCGTCGCCTTGCGAGTTGAACAGTTCGGGCACGAGCGAGGCAGAAATCTGCTCGAACGCGTCGCCGCTGTCCCACACCAGGTTGCCATCGGCATCCCAAACCGTAAACGACCGGGCACCGAAGCTGTAGATTTCATCGTAATCCCCATCGTTATCAGTATCGCCGTTCGCCAGGGTGGCACGCAGACGGCCCAGAGCGTCTTCCGCTTGCAGTTCGGCGGCGTTCGGGAAGGCGGTGGGGTCAAGGGGCAGGTCTTCGATCCGGGTCAGTTCGTCGTACCCGTCCCACTCACGGACATCGCCTTCGTTGGCGGTCACGAGGAAGGTTTCGCCACCCACGTTGAAGGAGGCAATCGCGTCGGGGTTGTACATGCCGAACACCGGCCAGTTCTGGATGTTGATCGCTTCGTCTTTGTCGCTGGCATCGAGGCCATTCCCGGCGGCGCTGTGATCTTTGAACCCGAGCGCGGCGATCCCGGAAACTTCCATCGTGGTCAGATCAAGGACCGCGACGGCGTTGTTTTCCTGAAGCGTAACCCACACGGTCGTCGAGTCAGCGGACACGGTGAGGTATTCCGGTTCGAGGTCTTCCGCGACGGTGGCGGTCCCGTTATTGCCGAAGATGCGGACTTCCGCGGGCAGTTCGCCGTTGCGCGGGCCGCCCACGTTGAAGTCGGTGAACCCAATCGTGGTGACATCGGCGTCGGTCAGGTTCGCCACGCCCGCGGACAGGTCAACGACGCTGACACTGCCTTCGGGGTCCACGGTGTAATCGCTCTTCGGTTCGCCTTCGTTCGCCGTCAGGACGTACATGCCGTTCGGGGAGAAGGTGAGCATGTCGGGCATCGCACCGACCTGGACTTTGCTGAGGAAATTCCCATCCGCATCGTAGAACAGCACCCAGCCGTTCGCCTGCGGGTCGGCGGCACTTTCGCCAGCAACCGCCAACACGCCATCGTGGAAGGCGACGCTGTTGGGCACCGCGCCCTGCGTGGCGGAGATGTCGAGGGTGGCGAACAGGGTGGGGGAATAGGGATCGCTGATGTCCAGAATGTCCACCAGCCCGACGGGGTTGCCGTTGCCGATATCTTCGCCCACGCTCACGAAGACGCGTTGGGTTTCAGGGTCGTAGGCGGGGATTTCGGAGCCGACGCCGCCGGCATACGCACCGATGTAACTCAGGGTGAGGTTATTTGTCGGGCTGGGGTTCAACACGGAGTCGGAGCGGGCACTCAGGTTTTGGATGCGGGCGTCCTGTCCGGTCGGGAGGTCGGGTTGGCTGAACGGGATCGTGCCGAAGACTTCGGACATGTACACGGCGAAGGCATTCTGTTCGGTCCCGTAAGCGGCGAAGGACGGGTCACCATTGGTGGCGGCGTCGGGCGCGGGCGGGGTGACTTCGGTCAGGTTGACCCGATTGGTGCGGGTGGGATCGCTGGCAATAAAGTCATCAATGGGGTAGTTATCGCCGCCGTCGGCCAGGAAGCTGAGGGTGACGATGCGGATGAGGCGGGCGGGGTCGCCCACGAGTTCGCCATTTTCGGCGATCACGTCGAGGATTTGACCGTCGGCGTTTTTGAGGGCGAGGCTCATCACCCGGTCATTCGCGGGTAGGGCCGGATCAAAGCTGAACGCCAGCCCGCCAAACTGCCCAAACTGACCGGGGGTTGAACCGGGCGCGGTCGCGGCGACCGCGTGTTCCACCACCTGGAGGAGTTCGTTCGCGGTCAGGGTGACCAGGCTCAGGCTGTTGTTGAAGCGCAGGGAGTTTTCGATGTCCAGTTGGGAGATTGCGCCATCGGGTTTGAAATCGTTGCCGAGGGGCGGGATAAACGTGCCCGTAGCCGGGTCAATATCGCCAATCGCGGCGCGGATGCCACCCCCATTTTTGATGGAGACGAGGACGGACGGGTCGTATTGTTGGGCTACGTAGAGGTTGGCGTCGGCGGAGAGGTTGCCGAGGTTGGTTTCTTCGGTACGCACACTGCCGCGCACACCGTTGAGGTATTCGCTGGTAAAGCCAAACCAGTTGCCATCTTTGGCGGCAATGACGCTACTAATGGCCTGGGTAACGGAGATGACGGTGGCATTGGCGGGCACGTTCCCGGTGTTGGTGACACCCTGATCGTCGGTGGCGTAGGCTCCGTTGACGATATCATCCAGGGAATCCGTGAGGAGAACGCCGTTGGCATCAAAATCGGCTACCAGGCGGCCCACGTAGCGGTAGTTCGCGCCAGTGGAAAGGATGAGGACGGGGTCGCCCGACAGGGTTTGGCCCATGTAGGGGTAGTTGCCGTCCGCGACATCGCCCTCGCGCAGGTAGTCGGTGGCGTCGGCCAGCAGGGTATGGGAGCCTGCCGCGACGATGATGTCCACGTTATCGAGCAGGGGGGCAAGGGTGATTTCGTAATCAATTTGTTGCAGGTGGCTGAGGAGGATGATTTTGTTGATCCCCATCGCGGTGAGGGCGTCCACCTGGGGTTGGATGATGGCGGCGAGCGCGGCCCAATCTTCGGGGTCGGGCGGGGAGATGACGATGTTGGAGCCTGGGGAGGAGAGCGAACCCAGATCGGGCGTGGTCGCGCCTACAACGCCAATCGTTTCGCCGTTGACGGTGATGACAACGCTGGCGGCGATGCTATTGGGTTGGGCGGGCAGGGTGTCCGAGACAACGAACCCCGCGAGGGTGGATTCGGCAGAGAAGTCGAGGTTGGAACTCAGGTAGGGGAATTGCGTTCCCGGATAGGCTCCGCTCGCCCCAATCAGGCTTTGAACGGTGGCCGGGCCGAGGTCAAATTCGTGATTCCCAAAGGCCGCGGCCTGGAAACCCATCGCATTGATGATGACGATGTCGGCCCGCCCCGCACCAACCGACCCTAACAGGGACGCCAGGCTGGGATCAGCCCCGGCGTTCAGGAACGGCCCGGGGATGTAGTTATCGCCCCCGGAGAGGGTGAGGGTTTGATCGGGGTATTCGCCGCGCAGGGCGTTGAGCACCGACGAAAAGCGGGGGGCGTCTTCGAGCGCTTCCACGCCCGCTTCCAGATCGGCGGCGTGCAGAAGTTGGAGGGTGTATTCCGCTTCGATTTCAAAGACCGCCACAGAGCCGGTCACTTCGTAGGTGCCTACGAGGAGGGGGCGTCCGGTGGGGCTTTCGCTGGCGGGGATGAACTTTAGCCCTTCAGGGCTGGTGTGGGTAGCGAGGGTGGCGGCATAGTGAACGAACACGGGGGCGGTCGGGTCGGTGACATCAAAGACCATGATCCCGCCGATGCGTTCCAGGCCGATAAAGGCGTAGGTGCGCCCGTAGATTTCGCCGAGGGCAACCCCTTCGGGTTCGGGGCCTTTGTCGTCACTGCGGGTGTCGAAACTGCCCGCGTCTCCCTGCGAGTTGAACAGGGCGGGGGTCAGCGCGGCAGTGATCTGCTCGAACGCGTCGCCGCTATCGAACACGAGACTGCCATCTGCGCCCCAAATGGTGAAGGAGCGCCCACCGAAGACGTACAATTCGTCGAAATCGGTGTCCCCGTCGGTGTCGCCGTTGGCGGTCGTGGCGCGGAGGCGACCAATCGCGGTATTCGCCTGCAACGCGGCGGCGTTGGGGAAGACGGTGGGATCGAGGGTTAGGTTGCTGATGCGGGCGAGTTCGTCGTAGGCGTCGTATTCGCGGGCATCCCCTTCGTTGGCGGTGATGAGGTAGGTGTCGCCATTGTATTGGTAGGAGGCGATGGTGTCGGGCAGGTACATACCCAGGACGGGCCAGTTTTGGATGTTGATTGCGCCGTCCTGATCGCTGGCGTCGAGGCCGTTGCCGGGCAGGTTGTGATCTTTGAACCCGAGGGCGGCAATTCCGGCCACTTCCATCGTGGTCAGGTCAAGGACCGCGACGGCGTTGTTTTCCTGGAGTGTGACCCAGGCGGTGGTGGAATCAGCGGAAACGGTCAGGTATTCCGGTTCGAGGTCTTCGGCAACGGTGGCCGCGCCGCTATTGCCAAAAATGCGGACATCTTCGGGCAGTTCGCCGTTGCGCGGGCCGCCCACGTTGAAGTCGGTGAACCCAATGGTGGTGACATCGCCGTCCGTCAGGTTGGGAACCCCGGCGGACAGGTCAACGACGCTGACACTGCCTTCGGGGTCTACGGTGTAGTCGGTGTTCGGTTCGCCTTCATTGGCGGTCAGGACGTACATCCCGTTCGGGGAGAAGGTGAGCATGTCGGGCATCGCGCCGACCTGGACTTTGCTGAGGAACGTGCCATCCGCATCGTAGAACAGCACCCAGCCGTTCGCCTGCGGGTCGAGGGCGTTTTCCCCGGCGACGGCCAGCACGCCATCATGGAAGGCGACGCTGTTGGGCACCGCGCCCTGCGTGGCGGAGATGTCGAGGGTGGCAAACAGGGTGGGAGAGTACGGATCACTCGCGTCGAGGATGTCCACCAGCCCGACGGGGTCGCCGGAGCCGATGTCTTCGCCGACGCTGACGAAGATGCGTTGGGTTTCGGGGTCATAGGCGGGGATTTCGGAGCCGACGCCTCCGGCATACGCGCCGATTTCGGTGAGGGTGAGTTTGTTGGTGGGGGTGATGACTAGCCCGGAGCCTGTCGTTGTTTCGGAGGTCGCGGGTTTTTGTGCTTGAGAGGGAAAGAAAAGGATGAAAAGGCTGGTGAGGATTGTTAATGTGATCAGGATTGGGGTGAAAAGTTGAACTCTACGGGGGTGCATGAATGATTCTCCTTGCAAAAATTTTTTCTCTTTGCGGCAGGATAGCACGCCCCAGTTAACAAAGGTTCAAATCCTTGTTAACGAGCCGATAAGATTGATTAAACAAGTATCATTAGTTTGAAATCAAACGTTCGTCGTGTGTGTTTTAGCGCATTTTCTTGGGGCTGAAGCCCCTACTACAAACCACATTTTGATCTACTGCGTATGTACGCCTCCCTGTAATTGTTCAGGGGAGAGGTTAACCTGAACAATTTAGCCTGGATAGTAACTACTAGTCCGTCAACCCTGAAAATTCAGTTTGTAGTGACGACTTTAGTCGTGATTTTGAGCGGTTTAAACCGCTACTACGAACCTAAAAATGATTTTTGACAGCCTACTACTCAGGCCAGACCCTAAAGATTTTGTTTACAAGTGATAAGTGCAGAAAAACGTGCTTTGTTTGCAAATGTGTTTCTGAATTCATCGAAAAAAACCTTTAGGGTCTGAGTAGTTGGCCTGGACGTTAAGAAAAGCCTGTTGACTCTTCTGGTGCCCCTTGCAAAACATTTCTTGGCACGATAAAATGTTGAGTGAACACTCAGTGAAACGCAAATGACCATCCTCACCAAACCCCTCACCTCTCGCCAACAACAGGCCGAAATCCGCCGCTCGCAAATTTTAGAGATGGCGTTACGGCTCTTTGCGCTCCACGGCTTTAATGGCGTTTCCACCAAAACCCTGGCCCAGGAGTTGGGCATTGCCGAGGGGTTGATTTTTCACTACTTCGCCACCAAAGAGGATTTGTTAAATGCCATCATTGAAACCCGCCATTCATTTTTCGGGGATCTGACGCGGATTCTTGCCCAGTCAAAAGGGTTACCGGCGGCAGAGGTCTTGCCCGGACTGGCGCGGGATTGGTTGGCGACCCTCCGTCGCGAGGCCGCGATTACGTCGGTTTTGTTTGCCGAAGCGCAAACCAACGCCCGTGTGGGGGAGGCGTTGCAACGGTTAATCGAAAATGGGGTGGGGCGCCTGGCCGCGTATTTGGACACCCGCATCACCGCTGGGGAATTACGCCCGGACTTGCCCCTCAAAACCAGCGCCCAGATGTTTTTTTCGTCGTTGATGATCTTTTTTGTCGCCCATCGCAATTTACCCGATGCTCAGTGGGAGTTACAGGTCGCGCAATTTGTCGAAGAAATGGTTTCCCTTTGGACACAAGGGGCGCACACGTAGCGCTCTTTTTTTGCCCGGTTCGCTGAGTGAACACTCACCGAATGGCTCTCAGGTAAAGGAGTTTTTATGATCCAACCCGCAATTTCTCTGCAAAATTTTCGTATGGTTTTTCCCCGCCCGAAGCAAACACCCTTCACCGCGATTGAAGACCTGAGCCTGGATATCGCGCCCGGACAGGTGTTTGGCCTGCTAGGCCCGAACGGATCGGGCAAAACGACGACGGTCAACGCGCTCTGCGGGTTGATTCGGCCCACCGGCGGGCGGTTGTCCGTGCTTGGCCTCGATGTGACCAGGCAATTGACCTCCGTGCGAAAGGTATTGGGCGTGGTCCCGCAGGAAACCGCCCTTTACAACGATCTGACGGCGGCAGAAAACTTGCACTTTCACGCACGCTTTTATCAAGTCCCTGGCGGCGAACGCAAACAGCGCATGGCCGAGGTGCTGGAATTGGTGGGGCTGACGGCGCGCCAACATGATCGGGTGGGGACGTATTCCGGGGGGATGCAACGCCGTCTGGCCCTGGCCCGCGCCCTGCTCACCGCCCCGCAAGTGGTCATTCTCGACGAACCCACGTTGGGGGTGGATGTCCAATCCCGCGCGGCGCTCTGGGAACGCATTCGCCAGATTGCCCGCGAGGGGAGGACCGTGTTGCTCACGACAAACTATATGGAAGAAGCCCAGGCTCTGGCGGATGACATTGCCATTCTGGATCGCGGAAAATTGATCGCCCGGGGCACGTCCGCCGAACTTCGGGGGGGGGCAGGCCAGTATGTGGAAATCGAAGCGGATTTGTCGCCCGCACAGCTTATCGCTTTACAAGAACTTGACGGAGTGGCCGCGTTGCTCGGAACCCCGCCGTCCATCCGTTTGAACCTGAAGGACGGGACAGGTACCTTCCAGACCATTTTGGCCTACCTGAATGCCCAACAGATCACCCCCCGCGCCCTTTCCCTGCGCCAACCCGATTTGAATGATGTCTTTATCGAGTTGACAGGCCGCGCCCTGCGCGATTGAGGTTCCTATGAAAACGTTTGAACCTGTTTTTGCATTGGCCTGGAAGGACTGGACGCTTTTTCGCCGCCAGCCCTTTCTGGTAATGGTCAGCGTCATTATGCCGCTGGTCTTCATTTTCTTTTACGCCATCATCGTGCCCACCAGTTCCACGAATGGGGTGGTGGTCGCATTGGAGAGCGAAGCGGCTGAGGCGCAGGCATTTGTGACGGTGCTGGAAACCATCCGCTCTCAGGAGGCGGTGTACTACCGTGTGGAAACCACCGACCCGATCCGGGCGCGGCAGATATTCGAGGCGCGCCGCGCGTTTGGCCTGATCGTGATCCCCGCAGATTTTGCCACCCGCCTGAAGAACGGAGAGGCCCTGGTGGAACTACACATCCACAACATCAACGCAGACTACTCCAAAAACCTGCGTTTGCGCCTGGATTATGCCGTGCGCGAGTTCAGCCAGCAGATTGGTGCGCCCACCGTGGCGGTGCAGGAAACGCCCTGGCTGACGCATGACCCGAAGATGCAGGACTACATCAGCACCAGTTTATTGCTATTTGCCTGCCTGTACAGTGCGATGCTCAATACGGGCTTGCAGGTGGCCGGGGAGTGGAACGACCGCACGGTGAAAAGCCTCCTGCTCGCGCCGGTCAGCCGGTGGGCGATTGTGGCAGGGAAGATGCTCGCCGGGTTGGGGCAAAGTTTATTGAGTGTGGGGTTGGTCGTGCTCGTGTTGCTGACCGCCTTTCACTTCCGTCCGGTGGGGTCTGGTTGGGCGATGGCGGGGATTGTGGCGGTGGTGATGCTGTTGGGCGCGGGGTTGGGGGCGATGGTGGGGGTGGCGAGCAAAAACACGTTGGCGGTCACGTCGGGGTTGATTGCGGCAAGTATTCTGATTTTTCTCATTTCCGGGAACGAGGACTCTGTGCGGGGGTTGGCCTGGAGCGGGCCGATTGTCGCCCTATGGCATGTTTCCCGCGCGCTCCCAACGACTTACGCGTTTCTCGCGGCGCGGGCCATCTTTTTGACGGGCAATCCTGCTCATTTGGCATTTGACCTTTCCATCACTTTGATCAGCGCTCTGCTTTCGGTGGCTGGAGCGGCGTTTCTGTTACGGCGTGCGTACAGCCATTTACCAGGAGGCCAATAATGTCCGCTTTCAAAACGTTTTTTTCACAAACCTGGGGCGTGTTCGCCAAAGATGTCCGGCTTTGGGCGCGTGACCGGCAAGCGGCGGCCGGCCCGATGCTCTTGCCGTTGGTGCTGTTATTCATTTGTACGGTGTTGTTTGGCTTTGGCGGCGATGAATGGAACATCGGCCTAATTGTGGAAGAGGAAGGCCCCCACGCGCGGGCGTTTGCCGCCAGTCTGGAGAACTTGCAGAGCAACATCTCCCCCTATTTTCGTGTCGTGACCCGCGACGCGGCGGAGGCTCGCGCGCTGTCCGAGGCGGGACGTTTGCAAATGGTCATCACCATCCCCGCCGCGTTTGACGCCCAAATCGAGGCCGGAGAAACCCCCTCCCTCGAAACGCAGGTGTTCAACATCAATACGGACATGACGAAAAACGT
>JABWBV010000635.1 GCA_013359445.1 Anaerolineales bacterium
ATCAAACTCCAGGCGTTTAAGGGCAGGAATGTCAACCCGCCCCAAACGACGAGGCCCCCAAAAACTGCACCAGCCACCACCCGCCACACGGTTGAATCGACCTTTAAAATTCCGGGGGCACGACGGTGCAACAACCAGAACAAAATGAGGGCTTCGAGCGTAAACGCGGCAGTGTTTGCCAGCGCGATGCCAACAAAGCCCCACAGATTGGTAAACAGCAGGGCTAAGCCCAAATACAGGGCCGCGGTAAATGCCGCCGCGCCAAACGGAACCCACGCATTTTGGCGGGCATAAAAAGAGCGGGAGGCCAATTCCAGCAAAGAATGTCCCGCCAGGCCGAGCAAGTATATCCGCGTGGCAGAAATGACCATGGCTGTCCCTGCCGCATCAAAGCCCAAGACCTGCACCAACGGGCCAATCCCGACAAATAACAGGGCAGTGATGGGCACGGTTAACGCTAGGAGGGCGCGCACCGCGCGGTTGATCGTATCCCGATAGGCTTCGGCATCCCCGCGGGCGAAGTGCTCCGACAGGGTGGGCAAAATGGCAATCGCCAGCGCGGTTCCGATCAGGGTTTCGGGCACTTGCATGATAAACCACCCATAATTTAACGCCGTCACCGACCCCTCGCCCAGCCGAGAGGCCAGGTTATCGCGAATAATAAAATAAGATTGGATAAAAAACATCGTCGCCACGCGGGGGCCTAACAAACGCATGACCTGCCGCACCCCCGGCGTGTTCAACCCCAGGCCAAACACCCACTTAAACCGATATTTGATCAGGGCCGGAATCTGTATGCCCAAGTGCAACGCCGCCCCAAGAATAACCCCATACACCAACCCATGAATCCCCAACCCCTGCCCGGGCAAGGTCAAAGGCCCTAACGTGGCCCCCGGCTCCGGGGCCAAAAACATCAACCCGAACAACTGTCCCACATTGTAAAAAATTGGGGCCATGGCAGGCATAATAAAGTGCTGATTCGCTTGCAAGCCCGCCATCATTAACCCAGAAATGGAAAAAATGAGAATGGCAAACAAATCCAGCCGCATCAACTCTGCCGCCAGGGCTTTTTGCTCATCCGGGAACCCCGGCGCAATCACCCGCCCAACCAACGGCTCGGCAAAAACGGCAATCACCAGCGCAAAAATACCCGTCACCAGAAAAGCCAGGTTCAAAATGCGGGAAAAAAGTTCCCAGGCCTCTCCCCGACCTTTGCTTTGCAAATACTCCGACAACACCGGAATCATAGCTACCCCCAACGCCCCCCCCGAAATCAACGCCGAAAGCAGATCGGGGATGTTGTTCGCGGCATTAAACACATCAATGTCGTAGGTCAGCCCAAAAATCCGCGCCTGAATAATCTGCCGGGCAAAGGCGAAAACTTTATCAATTCCAAAGAAAAAAGCAATAATGAGGGAAGAACGAGAAATGTGTGATAGACGCACGTCCGCTAGTATAGCGCGGGAGGGGGGAGTAGACAAGACAACACAAAAAAGTTCAGGGTTTTGACAAAACTTCGGCAGAGGTCTGCAACCAGGCTCGCACCGTTTTTTCTCCGTGATGCCCAATTTTCTGATAAGTTTCTAAACTTTCCTCAGCGAGTTGTTGGGCCAGCGCCTGATCCCCCTCGGCGGACGCGAGGCGCGCCAACCCAAACAAGGCACGCCCCACTCCCGCAAGGGCACCCATCTTCCGAGCGAGCGCCAACCCCTCGCGGTACGCGTGTGTCGCATCCTCATACAACCCCTGTCTGGCAAAATACCGCCCATACTCCAGCCAGATCGAACTGATATACCCCATCTGCCCAGTTGCGCGCGCCAACGCCATCGCTTCCTCCAACAAAGGCAAAGCCGCCGGGTAATCCGCCCGCGCAATTTGCAACCCGCTCAAATTGGTCAATGCCAAAATCGTATTCTGCCGATGTCCGATTTCCCGCGATAGTGCCAAACTTTCCGTCAAATATCCCTCGGCGCGCGCAAAATCCTTTTCATCCGTTGCCAATGCCCCCAAATTCGCCAACAAATGCCCAACCCGATCTTTTTGCCCAAGCTCGCGCGCCAATGCCAACCCTTCCATAAAATAGGCCACCGCCGCCGCATGTTCGCCCCGTTCGTTAACCAGGGTACCTAAATTCGTCAGCAAATAACTGGTATGGCTCCGCTGTCCCATTTGGCGAGCCAACGACAAAGCCTCTTCAAAAAATGTCCGCGCCGCCCCCAGGTCCCCGCGGCGGGCTTGTAACACACCCAAATTGGTCAACAACGCGTTGGTCTGTTGTTGCAAGCCAAGCGCACGTGCCAGGGCTAACCCCTCCTCAAATAATTGCCCGGCCCGTTCGTAATCTCCCTGATTGAAAAACAACGCCCCCAAATTAGACAGCACGGCGCTCGTGACCACCGCATTCCCGGTTGCACGGGCCACCGCCAAACTTTCCTGTAAATAGTCCCCCGCCTGGGAAAAATCCCCGCGACTAAGGGCGACCAACCCCAACCCCTGCAAAATAGCCCCCAGCAAAGATGTTTCCACCCCCGACCGGGCCAGCGACAGGGCCTCGCGGTAGCACGTTTCCGCGCGGGGGTAATCGCCCCGGCGTTGGGCCATGCGCCCGAGGTTGTTGAGGGTGGCAAGGAGATGCTTCGGATCAGCCTGTGCCTGTGCCACGGTCTCCGCGCGGGTCAGGTGTTTTTCGGCCAGGGCGTAGAGGCCGCGCGTTTCCAGATACGCGCAGAAGGCGTTTGCCCCGTCCAGCAGGGCGTCATCCACATGGAAGGTATGGGCATATTGGAGCGCGGCCAGAATATTTTCCGCTTCTGTTTCCAGCATGGGGGCTTCGGGCAGGGGAAGCAGAAAGTGCCGGGCCATATGTTGTGCGACGGCGGTTTCCGTGGCGGGGTGTTCGGCCAGTTCTAGCCGGGCATATTCGGCGAGGATTGGGTGCAGGGTATAGCGGGCAGTAGGGACGTATTCGACCAGACCAGCATCGACGAGATTGTCCAGACCGATGAGCGGGGCGGGTGTAACCGCGGCACCCACCACCAGGGCGCTTTCTTCAGCGAAGGTGTTGGGTTTGGGCGGGAACAGGGATAGCGCGGAAAAGGCTTTGCGGGTGGGTTCGTCGAGGGTTTCGGTGCTGATGGCGATGACGGTGAGCAGGGAAAGGGGGAGGGGGGGCGTCTCTCCCCCGGCAGAAAGGCTGGGTTGGTGATCGAGGGGGGAGGCGGGCTGAGTGAGGCGCAGACGGGTTTCGGTGGTTTGCAGGCGTTCGAGGGCGGCACGCAGACGGCGGGGCGGGCCGGTGTGCGTTTCCTGGCGCAAATGGCGCCCGATCAGAGTGAGGGCCAACGGCAGGCCTCCGGTGGCGTGGACGAGGGCGTGGGCGGCGGTCGGTTCGGCGAGGATGACGTGTGGGGCGAATTCGGCGAGGAGGGTGAGGGCATCTTCGTCAGAGAGTTCGGGGAGGAGGTGGGCGTGCTCTCCGGCAAAATCGAGGGCGACTTTGGGCAGGCGGGTGGTGAGGACGGTGGCACAGTTGGGGCCGCCCAGGGTGAAGGTGAGGGCATCGGCATTGGTCCAGGCGTCGTCAATGATGATGAGCATCCGGCGCAAGCCGATGGCCGCGTGGATGGCATGGGCACGGGTATCGAGGTCGGGCAGTTTGCTGAGTTCATCCGGGCTGAGGCCGAGGGCCGTGCCCCAAACCCCCAGCAGGGCGAGCAGGTTGGGATGGTTGCCGAGGCCAACCCACAGTACCCCGTCAGTATAACGGGTGCGTAGGACCGAGTCGTGCGTGAGGGCGACGGTGAGGGCGGTTTTGCCCACACCAGGGAGGCCGTACAAGGCCAG
>JABWBV010000636.1 GCA_013359445.1 Anaerolineales bacterium
TCTCGACTGGCTCACCTATACCTTGAAGCAAGGTTTACCTTTCCAGGTCTATTTTCGGCTGCAACCAGACCTACTAATTGTCAATGTACGGTAGAAAAAGGAGTAAGACTGTGGCCACTGTTGATACTTTTAAACATGTTAAGGATACCCAGAACTTTTCAGCCGGATCGATCATTTTTAATGAAGGGGATCAGGGTGATTTAATGTATGTTGTTCAAGAAGGTGAATTGGAAGTTTATTATCGAAACAAGGTGATTGAAACAATCGGACCAGGTGGACTGGTTGGCGAAATGGCTTTGGTGGATCAATCTCCCCGAAGTGCGACGGTCATCGCGAAGACCGATTGCAAGCTGGTCTGTCTTGACGAGACAGGTTTCAAAATCCATGTTTCACACACCCCTTTCTTTGCCGTGCAGGTTATGCGGATTATGGTTGAACGTTTGCGACGAATGCTTCAATATGTTGTGTGAAATCGGCTCTCCCGTTAATTCCGAGGTAACTACTCACCATGAGTAGGAAGCGAGTTCTCGCTCTTTGAGCGTGAGTAATTACATTCCGAGAGAGTCTCCAAATCAAAAAAGCCTGCTTTTATGCAGGCTTTTTTGATTTGGAGGAGGTTTTTCTACGCCATTTCTACTTCTTGCGTGAAAATTTCAAACTTGGGCGGGTTTTCAAAATGTTTCTTCACCGCGCATAATTCTGCCGCGCGGATCAACGCCGGGCGATATTTTTCCGGGAAGGTTGAGGGAACTTGAATTTCTAAATCCACCTTTTCTACCATCCCGCTAAAGGGGTTGCTTTTCATGCGTTGAATAATCCGAATCCCTTCCGTGGGCAGACCGCGCTGTTGGCAAAAACCCAACACATAAATCCCCGCACATGTACCCAATGAGGCCAAAAAAATTGCGAAAGGGGTGGGGGCTGAGCCGGTTCCGCCGCCCATGGGGGGCTGATCGGTAAAAACGGTATACTGGCCAAAATGAGCATCCACGCGGGCGCCGCCAGGGAAGTCGATAATCATTTCCATAAGAGAATACTCCTGTTGTGTTAAATTAATTTGTAATCTCAAACTTGGATGCGCGTCTGAAAAAAAAGTTACAGGCCCTTTTCCTGCCCCAAATAGGCGTGCCAAAACGATGCCTAACGTAACTATACGATTGTTGTGAAGAGGGGAAGAACCTGTACAAAAAGTCCGAACTGCCCACCCATGCGTTGAAAAACTGGAAGCTCTCAAAACAAAGCCGCGTTAGTTAAGCCAAAACCCGCGCTGACTTTTGCCTTCATCTCTCCCTAAACGTTTGATCAAGGCCACTTCGCGCCGATAAAGAGCCACCACCGCATCCAGGAGTTGCACGGTATGTTCCATTTCCAGGATGGTCTGTTTTTCGGTGGGAGGAATCTGCAATAAGTAGGTTGCCAGAAAGGCCAGTCCCATCGGCTCGTTCGGAATATACCGGGAGTCCATTTGAGTATTGGTCGCCTCGGCGAGCGCATCAAAGTACCGTTTGACCCATAACCGGAGCGGTTGGGCGGCGGATTGGATGGTAGTTTGATCTTGTTCGGAGAACGGAAACATTTCGACGGTCCCGCTTAAGTAGGGAAACGTTGTGCGGTCGAGGGATAAAATGCGGAAGCGCTCGCGTCCGATGGCGGTAATATCATAGCGTTCATCAGACGCGGGGTCCACCTGCACTAGTTGAGCGGTACAGCCGATCAAAAAAGGATCGGCCAGGGGACCAAGCGCCTCTCTTCCACGTTTGATTAAGACAATCCCAAACTTCTCCCCTGTTTCCAGGCATCGTTTGATCATTTGTTTATACCGAGGTTCAAAGATGTTGAGGCGTAATGGTAAACCAGGGAATAGGACCGTATTCAGGGGAAACAGAGGAATACTGAACATAGAGAAATTATAAAGCATAACTCTTCGCACGCGTTCAGTTTGACAACTCTATTTTGGCGCGTTATAATGCCGCCCGGCACTTGTGTGTGGCTGAGTTTTACAACAGGAGTTTGTTTGACAATCTTTTCCATGTGGATGATTATGTTTGCAACACCCCTTAAGTGATAAAAATCGGCTATGTCGCGAGCATTAGCCGATTTTTTTTGGCCTTATAAAAAAAACGAAGCCACATATGGCTCAATTAACCAAATTCTGTTAATTAGGAGACACAATTTGACTACTGTAACTTTGCGCTCAAACGAATCTGAGGAGCAATTATTCAAACGCTTTCGGGCAAAAGTCGCCCAAAGTGGTGTTTTGCGAGAAGTCCGCCTCAAACGATGGTTCGTTCCTAAAAGTGAATCTCGTCGGTTAGCAAAACAGAAAGCCGCCCGTATGCACCATCGCCGCCAGCGGAAGCAAGAGGAAACGAATTAGGAGATTTTTATGCCCAAAAATGATGACAAAATCCAACTGGATGGCATGATTGTTGAAGCCTTACCAGGAACCCAATTTAAAGTACAACTGGATAACGGTCATCATGTCCTGGCGTATTTATCTGGCAAAATGCGAAAATTTTATATTCGTATTTTGTTAGGGGATCGAGTACGAGTCGAAATGTCTCCTTATGATCTGACGCGCGGTCGCATCGTTTACCGCTTTAAGCAAGCGGGAGCCAGAACGATGGAAGAAGATATTGAAGCCTAATTTTTTTGAAAGTTGCACATACTCCCTACCTCAGGTCGGGAGTTTTTTTTCTTAAGGCATGGATATTTTTCAGACCGAACCTGGCCTGGGGTTAACGCCCACACAACAGCGCGCCTTTGTTCAGTATGCAAACTTGCTCCAAACCTGGAACCAAAAGTTTAACCTGACGGCCATCCGTGACCCTGACGAAATCTGGCACAAACATTTTTTGGATTCCCTAACCTGTTTGCGCGCGATGCGCGGGACCCCTCTCCAGCGGGTCATCGATGTCGGCACGGGGGCGGGGTTTCCGGGGTTGGTGCTCAAGATCGCTTGCCCGGAGATACACCTGACCCTGGTGGAGGCGGTGGCGAAAAAAGCGGCGTTTTGTGCCGAGGTGGTGCATACGTTGGGACTAGATCATGTCGAAATCCAAACGGCCCGCGCGGAAGCGCTGGCACAAGCTCCGGCGCACCGGGAACAATATGATTGGGCCGTGGCTCGTGCGGTCGCTCCGCTTTCGGTGTTAGCCGAATATTTATTGCCGTTCGTAAAAGTGGGGGGGAAAATGTTGGCGCAAAAAGGGCAGGAAAGCGCGCAAGAAGTGAAACAGGCCGAAAACGCCTTGTCAACGTTAGGGGGAGAACTCGAACAGGTCCTCCCGGTTCCCCTGCCGGGGGGCGAAGCGCATACCTTGATCGTGATCGCGAAAGTGCGCCCTACCCCGGATCGGTTCCCCCGTCGGGTAGGGATTCCCGCCAAACGCCCGCTTTAGCCAGCGGGATTCTTGATCGCCCCGACCAGCCGATCCACCAAAACCTCAAATTCATCGTCATCATTCATATCCAGCATCAAACTGGCTCGAATATCCAACCGCACCTGGCTGATGTCAAGCGTGGGGTCCCGAAGAATGCCAATTAAGCGAATCTGACTGTTTTCCAGGCCGAGCTGTTTTGCCATCACGTTTTCCAACTCGGTAAAATTGCTTTGGATATACAATGACGTAATGACCGCCACGGTGAACCGGCTTTCCTCGACCGCGCGGGCCATTTCGAGCACGAGCGGCGCACCGAGTCGAAAGTCGCGGTAGTCAATCAAGGCGCGTAAGCCTTTTGCTTCCAGGGCTGGCACGAGCGTTTTTCGCACCCAGCTTTTGTCGGGTTCCTTATGCCGGTAAGAGATGAAAAAGTCGTAAGGGGTGGGTGAAGAC
>JABWBV010000637.1 GCA_013359445.1 Anaerolineales bacterium
CGACGGCATGCGCAACTCCAACTGCGTGGCCATCGCGCCCACGGCCACCCCCGACACCCCCTACGTAATCATCACTGAAATTCGTCTCGAAAATGGCCTGTATGTGGTCGATTACGAAACCCACAACTACCCGGCAGACCAGCCCAATATGCATGTGCATATGTTTTTTAATACCGTGTCGCCCGAACAGGCTGGGTCTCCGGGGGCAGGCCCGTGGTTATTGACCTGGGGGCCATACGGTCTCCCGCCCTTTACCCAATACGGCCCGGCCAACCGCCCGGCAGATGCCACCCAAATGTGTGCGCTGGTTGCCAATGCCAACCACACCATCATTCCAAACAGCGGGAATTGTGTCAATTTACCCGACCAGTAATGCCTACTTTAGCGGTTTTTCGCGATGAATTTCGGCGAACTTCTCGTATTTCACCAAACTGGGGGAATTTTTCGAAATTTTAAGCTTGGGGATTTTCAGAACGCCCCTATTTCAGTTCCCGTTAAGAACGGAGGAGTCTTTCTTTTTTTATGTCTTGGTTCATTGTTTTTTCAGTGATAGCAATCTTGATTCTGCTTACCGCCCTCTATGTAGGAGCGGAGTTTTCGGCAGTGAGCGCGCGCCGGGCGCGGTTAATTCAACTCGCGGAGGGCGGCAAACCGCAGGCGTCTAACATCCTGCACATTATCGAAGACCCGCGCAAGTTGGACGCGTATATTGCCGCGTGCCAGATTGGGATCACCCTCACCGGCTTGCTCCTCGGGTTTTACGGGCAAGCGCAATTATCGCCCATCATTGTGCCCTGGCTGATGGAGTGGGCCAAGGTGACCGAAGTCGCCGCCCGCTCGATCAGTACCACGAGCATTTTGCTTTTGCTCACCTCCGTGCAGGTGCTGTTGGGGGAACTGGTCCCAAAAAACATCGGGATTCAGTATCCCGAAAGTCTTGCCATATGGACGGCCATCCCTATGCAGTGGTCCATGTGGCTTTTCCAGCCGCTCACCTGGTTTTTTAACGGCAGTGGACAGTTGGTGATGCGCCTGTTTGGGCAGGAAATTATTGCCGAACACGCCCACATCCACGCGCCGGATGAAATCACCATGCTGGTAGAGGAAAGCACGCGGGGCGGCCTGCTCGAAAGAGAGGAACGCCACCTGCTCAAAAACACCCTCGAACTGCGGGAAGCCATGGTGCGCCAGGTGATGATTCCCCGCACGCAAATGTTTGCCGCCGCCGACAACCTTTCGGCAGATGATCTGTTCAAATATCTGGCGGAATCGCCTTTTTCGCGTTTACCGCTTTACCGCGGGAACATTGACAACATCGTGGGCATTGTCCACCTGAAAGATTTATTGTGCCTTCATCAACATCTGGAACGCAAAAACATCGCCGATATCGTGCGCCCGGTTCCCTTCTTCCCGGAAACCACCCCCGTCAAAACGGTGTTCACGGTGTTACAACGCCGCCACCTGCAAGCCGCCATTGTGTTGGATGAGTACGGCGGCACAGCAGGCATGGTCACGCTCGAAGACTTGATCGAAGAGATTTTTGGCGAGATTCAAGATGAGTTTGACGTGCATATTCCCGCCTACCGGCTGGCGAGTGACAATCGTTTGATGATTCGGGGCGATACCCTTGTGGAGGATTTGAACGAACGGTTGGAACTGGAATTGCCAGAAGAGGAATTGGATACGATAGGCGGGCTGGTGCTGAACGAATTTGGCGATGTGCCCACCACCGGGGATGAGATCACCATCGCGGGCGGGGTGTTCCGCGTGGAGAAAATGCGCGGGCGGGGGATTACCGTCGTCAGCCTGGCCCTCACCCCGGACCAGGTGACCAAACTACGTGAAGGGGAGGCGTAAACATGTCCGAGGCATTAACCCCCATCTTTATCATCAGTATTTTGATCTTGCTCAACGGCATTTTTGTGGCGGCAGAGTTTTCCATTGTCACCGCCCCGCGTACGCGCATGGCCCAACTCGCCGACGATGGCAACGAAGCGGCCCAAATCACCCTCAAAACCCAGATTGAACCGGTTCTGCAAAACCGCTACATCGCCACCGCACAGGTAGGGATCACCATCGTCAGCCTGGGGCTGGGCATGTACGGGGAACACGTAATCGCCGAGTGGTTCCTGCACCTGATCGCGCGGGTGTGGGCCATCACGGAGGCCACCGAAGCGCTGGTTCACACCCTATCCACCGTCTTTGCCGTAGGCTTCCTCACCTATTTGCACGTTGTGTTCGGGGAAATGATCCCCAAAACCCTGGCCCTCCAATCGCCAGAATCCACTGTGCTTGGGCTGGCACGCCCCATGTCCATTCTGGAAATCGTTTTCCTGCCCTTTGTCTCGGTGCTCAATGCGTTTGGGAACGCCATCGTTCGGGCGTTTGGCATCACCCCGCCGGGGAAAAACGAACGGCTTTTCACCTCCGAAGAGTTGGAATACATCGTCGAAGAGAGTTCCGAGGGGGGCCTCCTGGAACCCGCCGAACAACTATTCATCGAAAACATCTTCGACCTGGAAGAGCGCACCGTCGAACAAGTGATGACCCCGCGCACCCAAATTACTGGGATTTCGATCCAGGCCAGTCAGACAGATATATTGAAGCGGATTTGCGAAACACGCCGGACCCGCTACCCGCTCTATGAGGGCAACCTCGATCAAATCGTCGGCGTTTTACACATCAAAGACCTCGCGCGCCATCTGAGCCGCCCCACCCCAGGGGAATTGAATCTCAAACAATTGGCCCGCCCGGTCATTTTTGTCCCCGCCTCCGTCCACCTGGCGCAAGTTCTCACCCTATTCCGGCAAGAGAGCGCCCAATTTGCCGTTGCCATTGACGAATTTGGCGGCACTGCGGGCATCATCTCCCTCGAAGACCTGGTGGAAGAAGTCGTGGGCGAAATTCAAGACGAATTTGACCGGGAAATCGCCCCCATCGAAGAGGTTTCCCCCGGCATCCTCCGGGTCCGCGGCGACCTAATTCTGGATGAACTCAATCAGCTCCACGACCTCGAACTGGAAAGTGAAGACGCCTATACCATCGGCGGATATGTGATGGCCCTGTTGGGGCGCATCCCCATCCCCAAAGACCGGGTGGTTCACCGCGGGGTCGTCTTTGAAGTCGAAAACGTCGAGCGGCTGGCCGTGCAAAGTATTTTGATCCATTTGCCTGAAACCGCCCAAAAATCTGCCCCGCCAGACCCCGAAGAAGCCTAACCGTGCCATCCGAAACCCCCGCGCCACGTCTGATCCCCGCGCACCCCCACCGCGCGGAAATCACGGTCGTTAACTCCCGTTTTATCGCCAGTCTGGCCCCCGCTTTTAACGTAGAAGAAGCCCGCGCTTTCATTGCCCAAATCAAAGGGGAATTTGCCGACGCCACCCACAATGTCCCGGTGTTTGTGATCGGGCACGGGCAGTCCATCATCGAACATTGCCACGATGACGGCGAACCCTCGGGTACGGCAGGCCGCCCGGCCCTTGCGGTGTTGCGCGGGTCGGGGTTGGGGGATGTGGTCGCGGTCGTGACCCGATATTTTGGCGGGACGCAGTTGGGGAAGGGGGGGCTGGTACGCGCGTATGGGGATGCTATCCGCGCGGGGTTGGAGACCCTTCCACGGGCGGAAAAAATCGCCACACAAACAGTAATGCTCAGTCTGGCGTATGCCTGGTACGAACAGGTGCGCCGGGTGATCGACGCCCATCACGGGCAGATGTTGGATGAAGATTTTGCGGGGGATATTACGCTGACAGTCCGCTTTCGGATGGGGGAAGTGGCCGGGTTCCAAACCGCGCTCACCGAGCTGACCCACGGCACTCTGCGCGGGGAAGTG
>JABWBV010000638.1 GCA_013359445.1 Anaerolineales bacterium
GTAGAATCGGCATGGGTGTTTTGTTGAAAAGTTATTGGATGACACCTTAATCTTCTCACAAAACACCCCTTTTTTCTCAGCTATTCTGCAACGCTCTCATCGGGCGTGGTGAAACTATCCTGAAGGTTGACATTGGAAGGCTGACAGGGATCAGGTGTTGAGGGCGGGGACGCGTGGGTTGTCAGGCGGTTGATGGCGGAGTCGAAGTAGGGGCGTTGCGCGGCCCACAGCGTTTCCGGTTGACTTTCGGACCCGGCATAGGGATCTACCCATTCCGAATTGGTGAAACTCCCTTCCCGGACCTCAAAATGTAAGTGCGGCCCGCTGGAGTCGCCGGAACTTGCCACCGTGCCCAAATATTCCCCCTGAACCACCGTTTCGCCGATGCCTTTGCTGGTGAGGGAGTTATAGCGCATGTGCCCATAAATCGTCATCCGCCCATCCGCGTGCACCAGCGCCACATAATTCCAGGGATCAGGACTGCTCACATTACAATTGTGGTCGGTGGGGTCCACGTTGGAATTTCCGACAATGGTGCCATCTGCCACCGCGATCACTTATAGTTCGCCCGCGTCCAGTTTGTTCCACGAAAAAGGCCAAAGCCCGTAATCGGTCCCACGATGACCATCGTACGTGCGCGCGCCACCGGCATAATCCAAAACTTGTCCGCTGGCGAGATTGTGATCGGCAAAGGCGGAGACTTTAAAACCAGCATAATCGGGAAGCCCTGGGATCATGTACAACGGAAAGATATAACTCCCCGTTTCGCCGCCATTCGGCGGGGGCAAGGCTCCCGCGCGTCTTAACGCTTCAACGTTGCGGTGAATCTCCTCCCACATGGCCTGCTCCTGCGCGGGGGAGATTTCCTCGTGGGACGGGGCGGGCGTTTGAGCGGGGAGGCTCCTGATCGAGCCGGTAAAAAATACTAGAAGAAACGTGAGAAAAAGCCAACGGTGCATATGAAAATCGCTCCTATTCGAAACTGACAAGACGTGATCCTGCTGTTTGCTCTAATCTCTCCACCACCCATTCGATGACTTCTTCCAACGAATCCACCTGTGCGATCCCGTACCGCGCGCACACAATGTCCACGTTCCCCTTCCGCCAGAACCCGCGCGGGCAACAGACCACCATCTTCCCCCCGCGCCCGAACAGCCCCAGTTCCAGCAGAGAGATGGGAGATTTCGTCGCGGGATCGAGGTACATCACGATCAGGTTCGCCCGCTCGAGCGCGGCGAGTTCCCATTCGACTTGTTCGCGGAAGGGGGGATTGTCCGGGGTTTGTGCCCAGGTGGGGTCCCAGGCAGACCGGCGGGGGTTGAAAATCAGCACGTCGTAAGCGGAAAGGCGTGCGATGATCCGCGCTTGCCAGTCTTCCGCCGTCCCCATTTCAATACTCCCCGCGAGAAAAATGGAGAATCCCTCTTCCAGGGGGGCGGGAGGTTGGATGATTTTGGCCATACGCTTTATTTTCTCAGACTTCTGTATTTTTGTAGGATCAAAAAAGCTGAGCGATGACCATCGCTCAGCTTTTTCGGGGAATATTCGCTATCGCTTAACCCACCCGCTTGAGTTGGAAGTTGTTCGCGGGGGCGTTGGTGGGGAGCGGACGCACTTTGAGGGTGTAATCCGCCGGGACCATTACAAATTTTCCGAACTGGAGCATGGTGGCGATGGTCATCATGATCTGTGCTTCGGCGAGGCCCGCGCCCAGGCAGGAGTGCGTGCCCAGGCCGTAGGGGGCGAACACGCCGGGGGTGCGGTGCTCGTTGCGGGCGGGGAGGTAGCGGTCGATGTCGAACTTTTCGGGGTTGGGGTAATATTTCTCGTCGTAATGCACCGCGGTCGTCGCGATGAACAGCCGCCCGCCCCCCTCTACGCGGTGTCCGGCGAACTCAAACGGCTCGGTCACGGTGCGTTGAATGGCGGGGACGACGGGGTAACAGCGCAACGTTTCCAGCGCGGTGCGGTGCAAAACGTCCATTTTTCGCAAATCGCCCGGCGCGGGGACTTCGTTCGCAAACAGGCCGCCCAACTCGTTTTGAATCCCCGCCAGAATTTCGGGGTATTTGAAAACGGCGTACAGCATAAAGGCGATGGAGTTGGAGGACGTGTCCAACCCGGCGATGTACGGGCCGAGGGCGAACGGGACCAGGTCGCCATCTTTGAGAATGTGCCCCGCCGCGACCGCGTCGAGCGCGTCATCGATCAGGTTGCGGGGGCGGTTGGTGGGGGGATTGGCACGGTGAAAGGCGATGATTTTTTCGCCCAGTTCAAAGGAGCGGCGGCGGGCGTTTTGGTAGGCGGGCATTTTGAGCAAAAATCCGGGACGCTGGCGGGTGATCAGCACGACCAGAGCCGTGCGGATGAAGTTGTAGATGTCTTTGCCGTAATCGCCCACGGAGGTGCCGACGATCACCTGCCCCAATTGTTCGGTGACGACTTCCTGTACCCAGGGCACCACCGAGCGGGTTTCGCCCACCGGCCAGGCTTCCACTTTCTGCCGGGTAATGGCGACGACTTCGGGGAAGTGCGCTTCGTACAGGCTCCGGCTGTAGCCGCGTTTGGCGATTTGCCGGAGTTCGGTGTGTTCCGGGCCGTCGGAACTGATCAGGGTGATATTCGCTTCCATTTCCTGATCGATGCCGGCCCAAAATTCTTTGGATCGTAAATGTTGCCCCTGTTCGCGGGAGAAAAACATGTTCGCTTCCGGCCCGGCGATGACGGTGTATGTATCCGCCAGGGCGCGGATGCGGAAGATTGGGCCGTGGGCGCGGTAGCCTTTGACCATACATTTGAGTACATCTTGCGCCATCTCCAGCGCGTTGCCGATGATGGGCAGACCTTGCATCATGGGGGGAAGAGGGGCCTGGGAAGGGCCGCCTTTCCAAAGAGCGGTTGTCATAGTTTACCTCGTGTAAGTGTTGTGTTGAGTAGCGCGAAAAGTCAGCGCACACGTCGTGCGCTGACCCGGTTACGCGGCAGTATAAACGTCTCCATGCGCTTGGTATAGTGCCCATTGTGACTATTTGCACAATGGGCCGAGAATATCCGCGAAAAAAGGACGCGCGTGGCGCTGTTCAGCGCCGCGCGCGTCCTTTTTTCGCGAGAATCCTCAATAGCCTAAGATTCGCCGTTCACCTGCAAGCGAATGAATGTCTGGCCCTCTACATCAAACGTCACCTGAAAGAAACAATCCCCGCCATCCAAGACGATGACCCATTCGTTGAGCCAATCCGTTTCCGTCTCGGCGCAAAAGAAATTCCCATAAATGAGCGATTTTCCATCTACGACCAAGCCCGCATATTGTCGGTGATATTCGTCCAATTGCTCCCACACAGTGGGGTGGGCGAAAAATTGATCGGCATGGGCCTGTAAATACGGGCCGAGTTGTACTTCCATCGTCAATAAGTCCTTTCCCGAAGGCATCCAATACCCCTCAAAATTCGCTCCGGCAGAAGCCCACATTTCTACTTGCGCGGCTTCTGCCTGTTGGGGCGAAAAGATCACGTGGGTAATGTCGTCCGCCACGCGAGGGTCCATCGTGGGCGTAGGGGGAGGCAATGGTCCAAAATCACACGCAGAGAGCCAAATCAAGGCGGGTAAAAATAGGAAAACCCTAAAAAAGCGCGTACCAGAGAAATTTTGCATTGGGAACCTCCTAACGGACAGAATATTGGATACCTTTGATTTTCCACCACTGAAGGAACAGGGGAATATACGCCCACGCCAATACCCCCAGCGGAAGCAAAACAATCGCATTCCAGGCCAACTGTGTCCCAATCACGGAGGGAAAATACCCCGTAAACGCAAACACATACAGCCAGGCCGGGAG
>JABWBV010000639.1 GCA_013359445.1 Anaerolineales bacterium
AAGATCATGCTGTTCGACGAGCCGACCTCGGCGCTCGACCCGGAAATGATCAAGGAAGTGCTAGAAGTGATGACCGAGTTGGCTACCTCCGGGATGACGATGCTCGTGGTCACGCATGAGATGGGGTTCGCCCGTGCGGTCGCGCATCGGATGTTTTTCTTCGATCAGGGCAACATTGTCGAAAGTGGGACGCCCAAAGACGTGTTTAATAATCCACAGGAAGATCGGACAAAGCTGTTTTTATCGCAGATTTTGTCACACTAATCGCACTTGCGTTTTTGGGGCAGAAAATCGGCTTATGACCCCAAAGGCCTGTAAAATTCCACCTGCCGATACCCGGAAGAAGCCGCCTCAATTTGGGCGGCTTCTTCCGCGGTCATCTCCCAAGAGACCGCGTCCAGGCTGGTTTGAATGTGGCGCAGGTTTTTTGCACCCGGAATCGCCAGGACGTTGGGTTGGCGCAAAAGCCAATTTAACGCAACCTGGGCAGGGGTTTTACCACCATACGCCTTCCCCACCTGTTCCAACGTTTCCAATAATGGCTGAACCTTTCTGAGGTGCGCTTCTTTGAAAGGCCCGTTCGCCCGAAACACATCTGTCGGTTTTTGGCCGGGTTTGTATTTTCCCGAAAGCAGACCACGCCCAAGCGGGCTGTAAGCGATCAGGGTGACGTTTAATTCTCGACATGCCTCCAATACGCCATCCACCTCGGGAGAACGATGCACCAAACTATACTCCACCTGATTGGACACCAGTTTCACGCCCCGTTTGTCGAGCACCTCGTAAGCCCGGCGCATTTGATCGGCATTGTAATTACTCACCCCCACGTAGCGCACTTTCCCACGCGCGACCTGATCGGCCAGTGCATGCCATTGAGCCTTAAGCGGAACGAACGGGAAGGGAAAGTGGAGTTGATATAGATCCACACTTTCTTGTCCCAATCGCTTGAGACTTCTATCCAGGGCGGTGGAAACTGTCCCTTTCGTCCAACGCCAGGGGAGAGGCGCATATTTGGTTGCCACATAAACCGGTGCGGCAGTCTCGGCCAACAGTCGGCCCACATTTTGCTCGGAACGTCCATTTCCGTACACTTCCGCCGTATCGAAAAAGTTCACCCCGCCCGCAATGGAGGCGGCAAACAACTCCCGAACTTCCGCATACCCCAAATCCGCCCCATACCCCCACACCTTACTCTCCCCCCAGGCCATCGCCCCAATCCCTAATGGGAAAACTTCCATGTCACTCGCACCAATTCGTATTTTCCGCATCGTTTAAAAACTCCTATTTTGAGAATGAGAATGTATAATGCGCGAAGCATATCCAAATTCTCCCTCAAAGGCAAGCAAATGACCGACCACGCAACCCTCGTCTCCCAAAACAAGGAATACACCTTCACGTCCTGGACCTCCCAAAACGCCTGGAACCCCATTTCCATTACGCACGGGGAGGGCGTTTACTTTTGGGATGCTGATGGGAAACGGTACCTCGATTGGTCTTCGCAACTCTTTAACCTCAACATCGGGCACGGCCACCCGCATGTGATCCGCGCCATTCAGGAGCAGGCGGGCAAATTACAGTACGCCATGCCCTCCCTGGCCACAGAACCCCGCGCGCGGCTGGGGCAAATGCTCCGGGACGTGACCCCCGCGGGGCTGACGAAGGCATTTTTCACCACCGGCGGGGCGGACGCGATTGAGAATGCGATGAAGTTCGCCCGTTTATCCACCGGGAAACAGAAGATTCTCACTCGGTACCGCGCGTACCACGGCGCGACGTTCGGGGCGATGACCGCGGGCGGCGATCCCCGGCGGCTGGCGAACGAACCCGGCGTGCCCTGGATTGTGCGGATGCCGGATCCGTACAGCTATCGTCACCCGGTGTACCGTGGGCGCACGGAGGCCGAAGGGGATCAGGCAATCGTAGATATGATGGAAGAGATCATCCATTTTGAAGGGCCGAATAATATCGCCGCGCTGATGCTGGAGGGCTTTTCCGGCACGAGCGGGATCATGCAAGGGGGCGAAACCTACTGGCGCGGCGTGGAATACCTGCGCGAAAAGTACGGCTTTTTGTTGATCATCGACGAGGTGTTGAGCGGGTTCGGGCGCACCGGCGAATGGTTCGGGATCGATCATTATCCCTGGGTCAAGCCCGATCTGATGGCGATGGCAAAGGGATTGACGAGCGGGTACATTCCCCTCGGCGGGGTGATGATGACCGAAAAGGTCGCCCATCACTTCGATGACAATGTCTTTTACGGCGGGTTGACATACAGCGATCACCCGATTGCGTGCGCCGCGGGCGTGGCGAATCTGGAAGTGTACCAAAACGAAAAGCTGATCGAAAACTCCCATGAACTGGGTAAAAAGCTCCGCGCGGGGTTGGTGGACCTCGCGGAAAAATACGAAGCGATTGGCGAAATTCGCGGGGCGGGCCTGCACTACGTGATCGAACTCGTCAAAAATCGGGACACCCGCGAACCCCTCAGCCCCTACAATAGCGCGATGACCGAGCCAATGAAAAAACTTGCCGCTAACCTGCGCGAACAAGGAATGAGCACCTTCGTCAAGTGGAACCTCGTCTTTTGCGCGCCACCCTTAGTCGCCACCGAGGCGCACATTCAAGATGGTCTCAACATTTTGGACAGAGCGATAAAAGATTTAGGGTAGAATTTATATATAGTTTTAAAATCTCGTTAACCAGTACACAGAAAACTGGCTCAAATCTCCCAGACCCCACCGCGTAACGACCTAGACAAAGTAGAGGTTTGCAATCCCCGCGCACAACCCCGAGCCATTACAAACCAAACCGCACCAAAGGAACCCCATATGCCCTTAAAATTACTCCAAAAATCCGTTGGCCCGTGGCCGATGAATACTTACGTCCTCATTTGTGAGGAAACCAAAACCAGCGCCATTGTCGATCCGGGCGCAGAGGCCAAAGCGATCCTGGAAATGGTCGAAGGGACCCGCGTCTCCAAAATCTTGCTGACCCACACCCATAAAGACCATGTCGGTGCGCTGGCCGAACTCAAAAAGATCACTCGCGCCACCATCTTTCAACACCCGGACGAAAAAGATATTCCTGGTGTCCGCTTTGACATCTCCCTCCGAGGCGGCGACACCCTCAAGGTGGGCAATCAGAAAATCCACACCTTCCACACCCCCGGCCACACCCCCGGCATGATCTCTTTCGGCATCGGCGAAAACCGCGTCCTCGTTGGCGATACCCTATTCGTCAACGGTCCAGGGCGTACCGAAACCCCGCGCGACTTCGCCACCACCATGCGCACCCTCCGCACCATCGTCTTCAAATGGCCGAACGAAACCGAGTTTTACCCCGGGCACGGTCCCAGCGGCAAAATCGGCGACGAACGTCCCGCCTTTGAGGCCTTTTTCAAAGCGGGCTGGGCTAAAGACCTCTGTGGCGATGTCGCGTGGAAATAACCGGGAAAAACGGACGAATATACTTTCCCATCAGAAACGGGTATACAGGAGACATCTTGTATACCCGTTTCCTTTTCTCACACATATGAAAACAAACCGAAAAGCCCTCCTTACCCTTTTACTGGTCCTGATCGCCGGAAGTTGGGCCCTTCGCCTCCCCGCCCAGGCCAAAGCCCCTCAAAGCCACCCGCTTTTGAATGTCAGTGAACCGGTCCTCCCCAAGATCAGCCCGCCGGTTTCCAGTTTAACGCCTGGCGACGCGCCCCCCTCTTTCCCGAATGAAACCCCCTCGCGTTACTGGGTGGGCGAAGTTGGGTTTCCCGATGCCCCTGCCCTGCCGGATCCGCTTGCCCCCACCGGGTTGAACGGGGGCACCGCGCCCGAACC
>JABWBV010000640.1 GCA_013359445.1 Anaerolineales bacterium
GAGTGGATCAAATCGACGTGGGGGCCACGCGCGTGAGTCCCAGTGCCTACCCCGGGCAACGGGGACAACACCCGCCTTCCCAACCCCGACAGGGCGTTCAACCCCGACAGGGCGTTCAACCCCGACAGGGCGTTCAACCCCCACAAGGCCCCAATCCTTATCCCATTTCACGGCCCCGACAGGGCGGTCAACCCCCGCAGGGCGTTCAACCCCCGCAGGGCGGTCAACCCCTGAAGGGCGTTCAACCCCGCCCCCCCATTCCCCCCTCCCCGATTCTTGGCGTCACCCCATCCACCCCTGCCGCCCAACCCGCCTCCAACCGTCGCGAAAGTCTGGGGTGTCTGGTCCGCTTTCTGATTGCGGGGGTATTTATCATTACCGTGCTGGCACTCACCGCAGGGGCGTTCATGCTCTACCAGTATTATCAGATCGCCCGCACCCTGCCCGACGTAGAACAACTCAAAAACAACGCATCCACGTTTGAAACCACCCGCATCCTCGACCGCAACGGCGGCCTGCTCTACGAAATCATCGACCCCAACGCCGGACGCCGCACCTACGTCACCCTGGACGAAGTCTCCCCCTACGTCATCGCCGCCACCATCGCCACCGAAGACAAAAACTTTTACAGCCATCCCGGTTTTGACCCGGTCGCCATTGTGCGCGCCTTCTGGCAAAACTGGCAAAGCCAGGAGACCGTCTCCGGCGCGTCCACCATCACCCAGCAAATCGCCCGCAACCTGCTCTTCGACCCCGAAGAACGCGGCCAACGCACCTATCTCCGCAAAGTACGCGAAGCCCTCCTCGCGGAAGAAATCACCCGCCGCTATTCCAAAGACGAAGTGCTGGAGCTTTACCTCAACGAAAATAACTACGGCAACCTTGCCTATGGCATCGAAGCCGCCGCAGAAACTTACTTTGGCGTCTCTGCCGACCAGTTGACGCTGGGACAAGCCGCTTTTCTCGCGGGGTTGCCCCAAGCCCCCTCCGTATACGACATCTACACCAATCGCGACGCCACCATCCAACGCTTGAGCGATGTCCTCCGGCTGACGTATGAAACCAGCCAGGAGAATAATTGCATCTTCGTAGGCGAAGGGCGGGAACCGGTATGCCTCACGGTTCTGGACATCGGCACAGGGTTAACGGAAATCTCCGAACACCAATTCAAATCCCCCGACATCACCATCACTTACCCCCACTGGGTCAACTACGTCCGCCAGCAATTGGAAAGCCAATACGGCGCAGACACCCTCTACCAGTCCGGGTTTACCGTCACCACCACCCTCGACCCGGCGTGGCAGGACCAGGCCCAAAACCTGGTGGCCGCGCAAGTCGCCGCGCTGGCGGATAAAAACGCCCACAACGGGGCACTCGTCGCCATCAACGCCAAAACGGGCGAAATCCTCGCGATGGTCGGTTCCCCGGATTTTTACAACGACGAAATTGACGGGCAGGTGAACATGGCGATTGCCCCGCGCCAGCCCGGGTCCTCGATCAAACCGCTCACCTACGTGGCCGCGTTTGAAAAAGGCTGGACCCCCTCCACCCTGATCTGGGATGTCCCCTCGGAATTCCCCGCCTCCGGGCAAAGCACCGACCCCAACACCTACGCCCCGGTAAACTATGACGGGCGTTTTCATGGCCCGGTCACAGTCCGCACGGCCCTGGCTAACTCCTTCAACGTTCCGGCGGTAAAGGCGCTCAACTTCGTCGGCGTGTATGGGGACGGCGGGCTGGTCGCGATGGCGCAACGATTGGGGGTTACCACCCTCACACGGGAGGATTATGGCCTCGCACTCACGTTGGGGGGGGGAGACGTGCCGCTCATCGAAATGGTGGGGACGTATCAAGTCTTTGCCAACGGCGGGCGCCGAATTCCCCCGGTGGCGATTACCAAAATCGAAGATCACGATGGGCAAATCATCTTTGAGTATGCACCCCCATCCGGGGAACAAACCATCCGCCCGGAACACGCCTTCTTGATCTCCCACATTATGGCCGACAACGTGGCCCGCACCCCGATGTTTGGCACCAATTCCGTGCTCAACCTGCCATTCCAGGCCGCGGCCAAAACCGGCACCACCAATGACTTCCGCGACAACTGGACAATTGGCTACACGCCAGAAGTGGTTGTGGGGGTGTGGGTGGGCAATGCCGATTACACCCCGATGGTCAACACCAGTGGGTTGAGCGGCGCGGCCCCCATTTGGGCAGAATTTATGAAGTTTGCCGCCCCACAACTCTCGGGGGGCGTCCCCACCCTCTTCCAACCCCCCGCGGGGATTGTCCAAAAGATCGTGTGTACTGTCTCCGGTGCCGAACCGTCCAGCAAATGCCCCAGTTCGTACAACGAATTTTTCGCGGGCGATCAACTCCCGCCGAATGCCGATAATGACCTTTGGCTCGATGCGTTGATTGACACCTGGACGGGTTTGCGTGCTTCCAGCGCGTGCAACAGCTACACCGATGAAAAACTGGTCATGAACATCACCGACCCGTGGGCGATCAAATGGATTCGCGAAACCGGCGAGGGCCAGGCCTGGGCCGAAAACATGGATTTTGACAAGCCCTATTCCTTCGTCCCCGAACGCGAGTGCAACGGCGACGATCCCCGCGCCATCATTGAATTTTCTCAGCCCTCCAACGGGGCAAAAATCACGACCAGCAACCTGGAAATCATCGCCCGTGTGGAGGCGTCCGGCGGGTTTGACGGGTTCCGCGTGGAGTACGCCCGTGGGGATGACCCCGATGAGGATGATTGGAACCTGATCGCAGATCGGGATACCCAATTTACCCAAACTGGAACCGTCGCGACGTGGAATATTCCCAGCGATTTCGAGTCCGGGCCAGTGACTCTGCGGATTTACATCGAACGTCAGGGGGGTGGATATGCCGAAAAACGGCTTCTGCTGAACGTGGATGTCCCAACCCCCACCCCAACGCCGACGAACACGCCCACCCTTACCCCCACCCCGACGAACACGTCTGTCCCCACCGCCACCCCGACCGCGACGGAACCGTTGCCCACCGCCCCACCACCGCCCACCAATACCCCTCCTCCGTTACCCACCGCCGCGCCAGAAAGTGCTGGTCTGGTAGGTATTGAAATTGACAACCTGGCTTCCACCTCGGTTTGTTTTGTCTACATTGCTTCCCCCGAAAGCGAGACCTGGGGGGATGACCAGTTAGGCAACGAAGAAGTAATTGAATCCGGCTATTACCGCATCTTTGAGGTAGCAGCAGGCACCTATGATGTGCGGTTAGATGACTGTTATGGCAAAGTGGTGGATGTGCAGTTAGGTTTGGAAGTGAGCGATTTAACCGTGTTAGAAGTGACAGATGCCGCTTTGCCAAAGGGTGGTGATGCCTCATTAACGGCCGTAAATGACCTGGAAACCACCGCCTGCTACATCTTCATCTCCTCCAGCGACAGCACCGAATGGGGTGATGACTGGTTAGGTACAGGCTTTGTCCTAGACCCAGAATATCAAATTGAATTTAGTCTGCCCGAAGGCCAATATGACTTCCAGGCTCTTGACTGCGATTTTGAAACGTTGAGCGAACTCTATGGCACCGAACTAACCAGTAACGGGTTTGTCTGGTCATTCAGCGGCAAAGAAGTTAGCTCCACTGCCACTCTGGAAATAATCAACGATAGTGATGGCCCCATCTGCTACCTGCAAATCTCCCTCACCACTGCCACCGAATGGGGGCCAGACTGGCTGGGTGAAGAAGAAGTGATCAGCGCAGGTACCAGCCGTTCCTTTGAACTAACCCCCGACACCTACGATATCCGCGCCCTGGATTGTGACCAGGAAAC
>JABWBV010000641.1 GCA_013359445.1 Anaerolineales bacterium
TTTGACCCAGAAAAATTACCGCCCGGACGGTTTGGCTTAATCGGACTGAACGAGCGCGTGAAACTGTTGGGAGGGCAGTTCCATTTACAATCCAGCCCAGGCAAAGGCACCCGCGTGGAGGTGATTGTGCCCCATCGATAAAAGAAAAAGGTCCTCGCCCCCTAGATTAGAAAAGCCCCAAATATGGGGCTTTTTTCGTTTTTAGATGAAATTTTTCCAGGCCTTTCGTTTATATCATTAATAGAAAATGATATTTTCATTACAAATTGTCACGGTTCGAGGAGGCCACATGCGCGCTTTTACATATATTCTCTTGATCTTAGTCCTGGGTGTAGGCGGGGGAGCAGTGATGAAGCTTCGGGGTCAAGATGGCCCCAATGCCTATGCAGATGAATGTTCGACCACTTTTGACAAAATTACTGCAATCGAATTTTGCACCGGCGGACCCGATCAGCAATACGTAGAAATGACCAAAGGAGACGCCTCAAATTTTCTGCTGTTGGATATGGGCGAAGGACAAGAAGGCACAAGCAATCTCATTATCCATTACAAAACAGAAAACCAGGTCACCATCACCGTTGAGTTTCTTGCTTTGGTGGAGGAAGAAACACAATCGATCGCGCAAAAGAAAGTAGACCTGCCCGCAGAACATACGAAAACGATGGTTCCATACACCGAACCGACCAAGGCTTACCGATACGTCCGTTTATACGTCTCGCCCGAAAGAAAATACAAATTGGACGCCATTCAGGCCGAAACGCACGGCCCCGACTCAGACCGAGATGGATTACCCGATACCTTTGAACTCACCTACCAACTTGATGTCCTCTCAGGCACCGGGGACGATGGCCCCAACGGAGACCCCGACATGGATTGGGTCACCAACAAAGTCGAAGAAGAGAAAAAGACCAACCCCAGAGACTCCGACACCGATGACGATGGCCTGCCTGAGGATTGGGAAATCAAATTCGACCTCGAAGCGAACAACAGTAAAGGCAATCATGGAAAAACCGGCGATCCCGACGCCGACGGCCTCCCGAATCATTTGGAACACGAACACGAAACCAACCCTCAAAAAGCTGATTCCGACAAAGACGGCCTCACCGATGGCGAGGAAGTCAACAAATACAAAACCAACCCCAATGAAGAAGACACCGATGGCGACACACTCCCCGACAAATGGGAAGTCACCTACGAATTTAACCCCAACGTCCCCGATGACCCAGAGGCGGATCCCGATGCTGATGGCCTGACCAATCTGCAAGAATCCAAAGAAGGCACAGATCCCAAAAAAGAAGATACAGATAATGACTGTACTAAAGACCTCGATGAAATTAACCAAGGCACCAACCCAAAAAAATGGGAAGATGGAGATTGCGACCGCGACGGCCTCACCAACGGTGATGAGCAAAACAAATACAAAACCCTGCCCGCCAACCCGGACACAGACGGAGATGGCCTTTGGGATGGGTGGGAGGTCAAACACCAATTCAAACCCCTCGAAACCAAAGGCGCCGACGGGCGCAAAGGCGACCCCGATCTCGATGGCACAGACAACATCTCCGAATTTTTACACGGCGCCGACCCTAACCATCCCGACACAGACAAAGACACCCTACCGGACATCTGGGAAATCCGCTTTTGCCTGGACCCTACCAACCCCAAAGACGAAGACGGCCCGGACGGCAACCCGGACGGCGATCAGTATACAAATTTTGTCGAAATGGGCATGGGCACCGAACCCAAAGTTTGTTCGCCTTAAGCAAATTTCCCCCTTTTGAACATGAGGTAATGCAAAAAAGAAACCGGGCTTGTCACCCGGTTTCTTTTTTGCGTTCGTCCCTACGCCCCTTTTTTCATCTTCGCCAACACAGAAAGCATAAATCCAACTGCGGTAAACATCGCCAACGCCACTTTGGTCACATCCACCACCGGTTCCACGCGGACCCCGTTTTCCGTGACAATGACCACCGCGACCGGGCGAGAGACCGAATACCCGCCCCCGCCGCCCCCGCCTTCCCCCTTACTACTGCCCCCCATCCCAAACCCCAAACTGGTCACCACCTCCGCCGCGGGGATAACGACCGTCCGGTCTTTTTCCACGGGGTTTCCATACACTTTATCCACCCCAGCGGCATCCATAAACTTGTCCATATTGGAATGAACACTTTCAATGGGGGTGATAACAGGCTCATTTTCAATTGTTTCAGTCATGTTAAGCTCCTTATTTTCGATAAAAAATCCAAATTAACAAAGCACCCAACACTCCTAGCCCCATCAAGGTAAGCTGGGCCTCACGGGTGACATCCCGCACAGGCAAGACGGTTTCCTGTCCATCCGCGGTTTGGGCCAGGATCGCGGTGGGGCGACTCCACACCACCCCGCCCGAACCGGGAAACGTCACCCGCGCGGTTTGGGCAAACGGAACCAGACGAGTTTCGCCCACGCGGAGGGGCCTCCCCGCGCGGGTTTCAATATCCAAGAAAGACATTACGCGCCCCCCTCTTTATCAGCCACATCGCGCAATTTCCCGGCCAGTTTTTCCAGTTCGGCGTTTACGGTTCGCAAAGCCTGCCCCAACTCCTTGCGAATCGTCTGTTCCACCTCCCCGCGCTCCACGCGGTCGCGCAAATCATCCACCCCGGTCTTCACGCGTTGCCCCACCTCCGAGCGGGAAAGGTCATCGGCGGCCTGCCGAAGCGAAGTTCCCAACTCAGCAAAGCCATCCTCAATTTCTTTTTGCAAATGCTGGCGTTCGGGACGTTCCCACGCCGCGCGCAACATCGCTTGCAAATGCTCGCCCAAGGCCCGGAATTCGGCCCCTAAATCATCTTCTGGTGGTTTATCAGTCATTTTTAACTCCTTGTAAACTATTGTAGTCCTTTCGCGACATCACTGTCTACTTGTAGACCATTCCGAGGTAAACGTTCATATGAAATTGGAGAATCCCCGAAAAAAATAATTATGTCTACTTTGTGTACGGTTTTTAGCCGACATTGACGCGCAAAAGGGCGGTAGAATCCAGCACATGTCCCCCGACAAAAAAGCCCGTAATTTACAAGCCCTGTTTGAAGTCAGCCGCCAGGCCACCGCCAACCTGGATCGCCAACAGATGCTGGAAGGAGTCGTGCAAGCCATCCAAGATGTGATGGGATATCGCATGGCCAGCATTTTGCTGATGGACAAGACCCGTAGCGCCCTCGTTAGCGCGGCCATTTCCAGCAACCTGCAAGGCAAAATCCCGCTGGGGGATCGGGTCCCGATAGGGCGCGGCATGGTCGGGCAAGCCGCCGTTTCCGGGCAAACGCAACTGGCAAATAACATTCGGGAAAATCAGCACTATATTCGTGCCCCCGGAGATTGGGACCCCGGCAGTGAACTGAGTGTGCCCCTCCTTGCTGAAGGAATCGTGATCGGGGTGTTGGACGTAGAAGACGAAGCCCAAGACGCATTCACGGAAGAAGATGTCCAAACCCTGGAAACGCTAGCCGGGCAACTGGTCGTCATTCTCGAAAAAGCCCGTCTGTTTTCCGACGCCCGCGCGAACCTGCAAGACCTTTCGGTGATTTACGCGATCAGCCAACGGCTGAGTTTGGCCCGCACGCCCGACGAGGTTTTACGCGTGGCCCTGCACGCCCTGGCCGATCAGGAGGCTACTTACCCGCCCGGACAAGGGACGCCAGAATTGCACGAGTTGCGGGAGGTGGTGTATAAATTGGTAGCAGCTTATTTCGAGCAGCGGGAGCAGGTGGTCGAGCCGCCGCCCCTGCTGACCGGGCGCGACCTGATGGATACCCTGGG
>JABWBV010000061.1 GCA_013359445.1 Anaerolineales bacterium
ATATCGAGAAAGCCACTTTTGTGGGCATGTCGCAAGGAGGCTATGCCAGTATCCGCCTGGCGCTCAAACATCCAGAACGAGTCAAAGCACTCGTCTTAATGAGCACAAGAAAAGATATTGAATCTGCCGAGTTTGATCGGAACTATCGAGGCCTCAGGGATGATTGGCACAAGCATGGAGCGTCTCAACTTTATGTAGATAACCTGATGACTTTGCTCATTGGCAACAAGGAAGAATTTTCAAGCTTTTGGGATCTATGGCGCACCAGATGGGAGACTTTTAGCGGCAACCAGATGTACCACACCATCAATGCCCTGTTGGCAAGAAGCCCTGTTAGCGAAGAACAACTCCACCAAATTAAAGTTCCTGTTCTCTCCATTCATGGCGTTGAAGATTATGGCACACCCTTAATTCTGGCAGATCAGTTATACAATTTATTCCCCAACGGGAAAGGCAAGGTTCGCGTTAAAGGCGCGGCGCACGCTGTAAACATGACACATGCAAAAGAAGTTAATCCGCCATTGCGGGAATTTCTTGATCAATATGTAAAGAACAGCTGAGACAATCACAAACAAAAAGAGACCGTCACCCATCAGATGACGGTCTCTTCCTTTTAATGATTGGTTATTGCGCTTTCTCCCTCTAAACCCTCACCCCTCCGCAATTAACCCCCGAATCACCTCCACCGCCTCCGGCACCGCCCGCTCCACCCCCGCGGTCAACCCCTCCCCTAAATCGAAATCTTCCCCCGTCACGGTGATCAAACACGCCTCGGGCTTGTGCCCGTACAGCAGTTCGGCCATCATCAACAATTCTTGCGGAGCGACGTAGTGCGTGTAATTGAGCGGCGGACGATGTTCAACATGTACCTTTTCAACATGAATCTCGCCCGGAGTGCCCTCAATCGTAGCATCCACAAACACGACCTTCGAGGCATGGCTGATATCCTCAGCCATTTCGGGCATGAGTTGAATGGTTTCGATAAATTCCGTATCGAGAGGGGGTTCAGCTTTGAGCGTTTCGATCACGCGCCAGCCAAACCCGTCGTCGCGGCGGTAAGGGTTGCCGTAGCCGATGATGAGGTTCATGATGAGTAATGAAGTGATGAGTAATGAGTAACAAGAAATGAGTAGGCTACTCATTTCTTGTTACTCATTACTCGTTAGGGTTTAGCCTCGTTTTGCCTCGTCCAACACCGCCCCATCCGGCCCCACCAACTGCACCTGAATGGCGTAATCGCCGTCGGCGTGGGTGGAACAGCTCAGGCAGGGGTCAAACGTGCGGATGACGCCTTCGACGCGGTTGAGCATCGGTTCGGTGATCTTGTTGCCCCGGATGAAGAACCGTGCGGCCTGGGTGATGCCTTTGTTCATCGCCAGGTTGTTGTTGCCGGTAGCGATGACCATGTTCGCCCAGGTGATCATGCCGTTTTTGTCAATTTTGTAGTGATGCAGGAGCGTGCCACGCGGGGCCTCGGACATGCCGATGCCTTCAAACCGGTTGGGTTGGGCGCGGGCGCGGACGTGATCACTCAATATGTCGGGGGCATGGAGGAGTTGTTCAATCCGTTCGATGCCGTACAGGATTTCGATCAGCCGGGCGTAGTGCGCCTGGAAGGAACTGAGCGTTGCGCCGCGTTCCAACATGCGGAATTCGGCCCATTCCTGGTCGGCGCGGGCGGTGCCCATCTGGTCAATGATATTCATCCGGGCGAGCGGTCCCACGCGGAAGATGCCATCGGGGTAGCCCATCGGTTTGTAATACGGGGATTTCAGATAGCTGTCCGGTTCCACGTATTCGGCGATGTATTCCTGATATTTTTTGGGGCTGAGGCCGTCGGCGACGATTTTGCCCATCGCGTCCACAATGCGAATCTTGCCATCGTAAAAGGCGATGCGCCCGTCTTCTTTCACCAAGCCCATAAACAGGGACGGGAAATTGGCAAAGGTGCGGATTTCGGCGTCAAAACCGCCAAAAATGCCTTTGTACCAATCCAACGAGCGGAGGATGCGTTCGAGGGCGTCGGGGGTGCGTTCGAGGATGAAGTTGCGTTCCTCCTCTTTGAGGGGGGCGTTGACCCCACCGGGCACCACCCACGCCGGGTGAATGCGTTTCCCGCCGAGCAGTTCGATCACTTCCTGCCCGAATTTGCGGAGCATGATGCCGTCCCTTGCCAGATCGGGGTACTTTTTCAGCACACCGAAGATGTTCCGGTCGGCGGGGTCGGCATCAAAGCCAAAGACCATGTCCGGGGAGGACAGGTGGAAGAAGCTGAGCGCGTGGGATTGGATCATCTGCGCCAGGTTGATGATTTTGCGGAGTTTGCTGGCGGTTTCGGGGATTTCCACCGCGAGCAGGTCGTCGCAGGCTTTGGCGGAGGCGATCAGGTGGCTGACCGGGCAGATGCCGCAAATGCGCGCCGTGAGGGAGGGCATTTCGTAAAAGGGCCGCCCCTCGGTCATTTTCTCGAACCCGCGGAATTGGGTCACGTGAAACCGCGCGTCGGTCACTTGCCCCCTGTCGTCGAGCGAGATGGTGATTTTGCTGTGCCCTTCGATGCGGGTCACAGGGTCAATGGTGATGGTTTTGGTCATATTTAGCTCCTATATTCCGAATCTCGTCTTCCCAGTCAGATCAGGGATGCGGCCTTCGAGCAGTTCGGTGACGGCGAAATAGATCGTGTCTGCCGAGGGGGGACAGCCGGGGATGAAGACATCCACGGGGACGATGTGATGTACGGGCACAGATTTCGGGCGCAGAGGCGGGATCAGTTTGACGGGGATATGCTGGTTTTCGGCGGCGTTTTCGATGTACGCCCGCTCGTACAGCGATTGCACACTGAACTGGTTCCGCATTCCGGGCACGTTGGACGTGACCGCGCAGTCGCCGAGGGAGACAAGAATGCGGGTGTGGGCGCGCACCTTTTTGATTTTGTTGAAGTCGTCTTCATTGCTGACCGCGCCTTCAACCAGGGTGACATCCACCATTTCGGGGAAGTCTTTGGGGTCTACGAGCGGGCTATACACCACGTCGGCTTTTTGGGCGAGGTCAATGATGCGCTCATCCATATCGAGAAAAGACATGTGACAGCCGGAACATCCGTCCAGCCACACGGTTGCGATTTTTGCTTTTACGTCGCTCATGTTAGTCCTCCCGCATCATCTGCAAGTAGGGTAAAAATTCCCGGCTACGCACCATTTCGGCTACGGAGCGGCCTTTGGCAAACAGTGCCCCGGTCGGGCAGAGTTGGACACACTTCCCACAGCGGGTGCAGGTCGGCGAGTCGCCCCAGGATTCATTCAGGTCGGAGATGATCATGGATTTGACGCCGCGCCCCATCACGTCCCAGGTGTGCGCGCCTTCGATTTCGCCGCAGACCCGGACACAACGCTGGCACAGCACGCACCGGTTAGGGTCTTTCACGTAGTAGGCGTGTGTGGCGTCCACGTCCAGATTGGGGGACAGATACGGCACGCGGACGTGCGTCATGCCCACTTGCACCGCCAAATCTTGCAATTCACAATGCCCGTTGGACACGCACACCGCGCACACATGGTTGCGCTCGGAGAAGAGCAACTCCAGGGTCATGCGGCGGTATTTTTGCAGGCGTTCGCTGTTCGTGAACACTTCCATGCCTTCTTCGGCATACGTCATGCAGGCGGGGACGAGTTTGTTCCAGCCCTTGACTTCCACCAGACACAAACGGCACGCGCCGATGTCGGTCAGGCCATCAATCTGGCAAAGAGTAGGGATGGCGATGCCGTTTTCACGCGCGAGGTCGAGAATAGTCTCGTCGGCCCGGGCACCGATGTCAATCCCGTTGATTTTTAGCGTTTTGATGTTTCCAGAGGGTTTCATGCCATCACCTCTTTATTGTTTTGGATCAAGTCCAGATATTCCTGGCGGAAATATTTCAGGGTGGAGAACACGGGATTGGGGGCGGTTTGACCCAGCCCGCACAGGCTCGTGTTCACAATCATGTCACCCAGTTCTTCGAGCATCGCCAGATCATCCATCGAGGCCTGACCTTTGGAAATTTTGTCGAGCAGGTTGTGCATGTGGACGGTGCCTACGCGGCAAGGGATACATTTGCCGCAGGATTCGGTCATACAAAATTCCATGAAGTATTTCGCCACGTCCACCATATTCGAGGTCTCGTCCATGACGATCATCCCGCCGGACCCCATGATCGAACCGAGCGCCTTGAGCGATTCGTATTCGACCGGGGTATCCAGGTACGCTTCGGGGATACACCCCCCGGACGGGCCGCCGGTTTGCACGGCTTTACACTTCCCCCCACTGCCCACCCCACCGCCGATCTCGTACACGATCTCCCGCAGGCTCATCCCCATCGGGACTTCGATCAGCCCGGTATTGACGATGCTCCCCGCGAGCGCAAACACTTTCGTGCCTTTGCTTTTGGCCGTACCGATTTTGGCATACCACTCGCCGCCGTTGCGGAGGATGGCGGGGACGTTGGCGTAGGTTTCAACATTGTTGATCAGGGTGGGCTTGCCCCACAGACCATACTCTGCCGGATAAGGCGGGCGGGGACGCGGTTGGCCCCGTTTCCCTTCGATAGACGCAATCAACGCGGTTTCCTCGCCGCAGACAAACGCCCCCGCGCCCAAACGGACGTGGATGGTGAAGCTGAACGGCGTCCCAAAAATGTTTGTGCCCAGCACGCCTTTGTTTTGCGCCTGTTTGATCGCAATCTTGAGCCGTTCCACCGCGAGGGGATATTCCCCTCGGATGTACACGTACCCTTCCGTGGCCCCCACCGCATACCCTGCAATCGCCATCCCTTCGAGTACGCGATGCGGGTCCCCTTCGAGGACACTCCGATCCATAAACGCACCCGGATCGCCTTCGTCGGCATTACAGATGACATATTTCTGGCCCGATCCGTCGGCCTTCGCCACGGTCGTCCACTTCAACCCGGTCGGGTAACCGCCCCCGCCCCGGCCCCGGAGACCACTGCGGACCACTTCGTCAATCACATCGGCAGGGGTCATTTCGGTCAGGGCCAGGTAAAGCCCTTCGTACCCGTCCGCGGCGATGTATTCTTCGATCCGTTCGGGGTCAATCGTGCCACTGTTTTCGAGCACGATCTTATACTGGCGTTGGAAGAAAGGCACGTTGGTCGGGCAATGGAGGCGTTCCACGGGCGCGCCGTCGAGCGAGGCGATGATGTCCCCGGCATCTTCGGGTTTGACATCCCGATAGAGGACGGGTTCTTTGTCTTTGGTTTCGACGGAAACGAGCGGGCCAGCGGAGCATAAGCCCATACAGCCGACGCCTTTCACTTTGCAGTGACCTTTGTGGCCGTTTTCGTTGGCAAGCGTTTCGAGATTTTTCTTAAGTTGATCGCTTTGAGAGGAGAGACAACCCGCCGCCGTACACACCCGGACCGTATGGGTGAAGGTTGCGGCATTGGCCTGTTCTTTTTCGGCGATTTGTTGAAATTCTTCATGCACCATTTTGTTTCATCCTTTCCAGACGAGCCATGACAGCCTCCGGGGTGATTCTTCCGGCCACTTCACCATCCAGAACGGTGACAGGGGCCAACCCACAAGAACCCACACACCGCGCGGTGAGCAAAGAGATTTGCCCATCGGGGGTGGTTTCGCCGGGTTTGATGCCGTATTCCTGTTCCAGGGCCTCTAAAACATGCGGGGTGCCTTTGATGTAGCAGGCTGTCCCCGTACAAACGACGCAGGTATGTTTGCCTGCCGGTTTCAGGCTGAACAGGTGGTAAAACGTCGAGACGCCGTACACCTGACTGAGGGGGACCCGCAGAGAGGCGGCCACGTAACGCAGGGAGGGTTCATCCAGATAACCGAACGTCTGTTGAACCGTGTGCAGGGTTTCGATGAGGGCGTGGCGGGCAAAGCCATTGCGCCGCATCGCCGCTTGGATGATGCGCCACCGCTTGTCGTCGGAGGGTGGCTCAACTTTTGGAGTTCGAACGAGCATAAAAGGTCTCCGTAAAAAAAGAAGTTCGCAAAAAAATGATGAAAGGAGGGCGGTACCGCCCTCCTTTCATCATTTTTTTGCGGTTACATTTGTTTTGATCCACGCGATCCATTCATCCAGCCCCTCTTGGGTCTGGCAGGAGACGGGGAAGGTGACCACGCCGGGGTTGAGGATTTCAACACCGGTGCGGAAAAAATCCATTTTGAACGGGATGTACGGGAGCAGATCGATCTTGTTGATGACCAGGGCATCCACGCCGCGGTACATGCCGGGATATTTATAGGGTTTGTCGTCGCCTTCGGGGATGGAGGCGATGAGGACACTTTTGTGGGTGCCCAAGGGGAAGTTCGCCGGGCAGACGAGGTTACCGACGTTTTCGACGATGAGGAGGTCGAATTGGGTCAGGTCGAGCTGTTGGAGGGCGTTTTGCAACATGACGGCATCCAGATGGCATTCCCCCCCGGTGTTAATCTGGATGGCCGTCGCGCCTGCCGCAGATGCACGGTCGGCGTCAATGCTGGTTGCTATATCCCCATCTATCACGGCGACACGAAACTCGCCGGATAAGCATTTCAAGGTTTGTTCGATGAGCGAGGTTTTGCCCGCACCCGGGGAGGCCATTAAGTTGAGGGAAAAGACCCCGGCCTCTTCAATTTTTTGGCGGTTCATCTCAGCGAGGCGGTCATTGGCGCTGAGGATTTTTTCGACAATAGGGATTTTTTGGATCATGTGTACTCTCTACTTGGCTCAATGCCGATGCTTTCCAGCCGAAATTCATCACCCTGGATAATTTTGACGTGACTACTCTGGCAAGCGGGACAAAACTCCAACTCACGCTGGAGTTCGTACCCCGTGCCACAATCCTGGCACACCAATTTGGCAGGAATCCGCTCGAAGTGCAGAGTCGCGCCCTCGCATATGGTGTCCTCCGCGATGAGGTCCCAATAGAACTGAACCGATTCATCCAAGATGGAAGAAAACGGGCCGATGACCAGGTAGAGATCAGTCACCCGCGCGGCCCCGGCCTCGGTCCCGTATTGTTGGGCGAGGGCGAGAAGGTTTTGGGTAATGGAGAGTTCGTGCATCGGTATTCAAGATAAACGGCGTTCCTGTATCTTGAAACAGAACGCCGTTTATATTCATTGGCATACAAAAACGCATTTGTTTGTGCGAATTTTCACAATTATGCCGTCAGAGGGCATATTTCCCAAGTGATATATGTCCTTATATTTTTGGGACAGATAAGAAAAAGGTAGTTACTCATACCTGACAGAGGTAGTCTCGAAAAAAAAGGATGGATGGAATACGGAGAAGTGGCATCAGGGGGCACGTTCGGCGGCTAATTGGATGCGCGTATAGTGCAAACGCTCCATCAAGGTATGAATAATTTGTTTGGACAATACGCACATCAGCTCGGGAAAATTATCGGACAGGGCGCGCAGTTTTTCAGCGTCTATTTCAACCATCTGGCAGGGCGTGGCAGTTGCCGCCACCGAGGTGAACTTGTAGGGTTCGATCAGTGCTGAAACGCCAAAAACCTCGCCGGGGTTTACTTCGCCGATTAAGTATTGGCGGCGTAATTCTGGCTTAAAGACCGGATCGAATGACTCGTAGTACAGTTCAACACAGCCTTTTTCGAGCAGGTAGATGGTTTTCGCCGGAGCGCCGACCTGGAAAATAACGGTGTCTTTGGGGTATGCCACTGTATCTGCGAGCATCGCGAGGGCGTTCAGTTGATCTGGGGTGAGATCCCCGAAAAAAGGGTGTAAACGAAGTCGTTCAGGAGAAATCATGGTTGCCTCCAAGCAAATTGCGGACAAGTTGGGCCGCGACGGGGACAGCCGCCGCGACAGGGGGGGAGAGTTGTTCGGAGAAATCGAAGTTCGGCAGGGTTTCGATGCCGATAATGTGAATGTTTTGCGGGTTGGGCAATTGTGCGCCCATTTGTTTACCGACGCGCAAGGCGGTCAGCAGGGAGGTATCGTGTGCGGCGGTGGTGTGGCCCCCGGTGTGGTCGGGGAGTTGATCGAGGGTGAACGAGGTGACATGTCCGAGAGGGAATCGGCCGGTGACGAGGGAGTCGATCAGGATGACGTATTCGTAACCAATGATCCGCTCCATCAGGCTGAGGCCGCCGAGGGAGAGGCGGTCGATTTCGAGGGAAGGAAGGTGTGGGGCTAGGGCATCTGCCACGCGCCAACCGACACCGTCGTCGCCGAGGATGGGGTTGCCGAGGCCGATGAGGAGGGTTTTCATCATTCTTCGATCACCAATTTAGAGAGGTTTTGGGCGTTCGCGATCGTTGAACTGACTTCTTTGGGCAACGGGGGAATTCCGTCAAACCCTGTGGCTTCAACGTATGCGGTCACCATTTTTCGCAGGGCTTCGGGTTCCCAGCCTGCCATTTTCTGAACACTATCCACGCCCGCATCGTAGTATAGCCGGGCACGGATGCCCTTCACGCCGGGCAAGCGCGCCAGGTCTGACAATTTTACGAGTTCCAAAAGGGCCACTTCGGGAATGTCGGTTTCCTTTGCCAGCGCCGCTCGCTGATGCTTTGTTTGTCCGGCGAACAACATTTGTTGGGCGTTTTTGAGACCGTGGGATTCCAGTTTTTGGATATACGCTGGATTCACCCCACGAAATTCACGTAACTTGAATGGGTTTTGTTTTTTTTTAGTCATGTTTTTTTGATTTTGTCGTGCAACGCTCACCACACGCCGGGCAACAAACGATACCGCACCCGCCCAGCATAGTCCCGATAACCCGGCAATTCCTCCTGCAAAGTTTTATCTTCCAATGAGGTGCGAATGACTAAAACGACGGTGAGAAAAACGGCAGGCACAAACGTCCAAAGCGAATCGAGAAAAATAGGCGAGGCCAGATACGTCAGCAAGGCTCCGGCGTATCCGGGGTGGCGCATCCAGCGATAGGGGCCGCCCGAAATGACATGGTGCCCGCGTTCGGTCTGAATCCGCACCACGCCGGAGAAAAAGCGGTTTTCGATCAGCGCATACGACCCCCAGGCATATCCGACAAGGATGACCAGAAGGGCAAGCATTTTGACCGGCAAACTGAATGGGGTTGACCACCCGAACAGGGCGTCCAACCCCGCCACGAGCGGGATCAGCCCCCCACCCAGGCCAACGAGCGGGGCCAACACTTTGTCCCAGGGTTTGGCGTCTTCGTGCTGTAACATTTTTGCCCGTTCTGCGAGCAGGTCCGGGTTGCGGCGGGCGGCCAAAACCCGGCTGATGACAAAGCCCAAGATAACGACAAGGGCATACACCCACGCCTCCCACCAGTTCCACTTCCAGGAAATGAGCAAGGGGAGAAGGGGAATCACGACGACAAAAATGAGCATTTGAAGGATGACACGAGGCTTATTCATGGGTTTGCGCCTTCTTTCCTTTTGGGGAGGCCTGTTTCAAGGTTGTCAGGGCACACAGCTTGCGTTGTCCCAACTATCATTTTGAACCCTGCGAAGGCACTTTAAACTGGTCGCGTAATAACAATATTCCGCCAATTCCAACACCCATAACCGCCAGAATATAGCTCCCTAACAGCGTCAGTACGAGTATCCACGCCCACCCATCCGGCGCGGTGTCGCCGTGTGCCAACCCGGTGACCACCGCCAACACCTGACTTCCCACCAGCAACCCTACCGCAAGCCCCAACCCCCACCCGATGAGGCCACGCCGCGCTTGCATTCGGATGGCGGCCCATAGGAGCAGAAGGCCCCCCAGCAATGCAACGAGAAAGAGTTCCGCAGGCATCAGGTAATCTAAACGAAAAACGCCCTCCACCATTCCTGTAACTGCCGAAAGGAGAAGAGGAGCCAAAAGGGGAAACCAAACCAGCCCCGTTCCGACTATCGTCAAGCCTTTGGTGAGGGCGTTTTTCTTTTCCATTTTTATTCATCAACAATACTGTTTCACCACCTCCACCACCGCCCCCTCAGCATCCCGCACCGTTACCTCCAACGGCATCTGCCCCGGCAGGGAGTGGGTCGCACAGCCAAAACAGGGGTCATACGCCCGAAACGCCATCTCGACCATATTCGTCAACCCCTCGGTGACAACGGTGCCTTTGTGGATCAGGTTTTGGGCGGCCCTTTTAACAGACATGCTGATCGGAGCGTAGTTGTTCGTGGTGCCGACGATCAGGTTCACGCGGGTCAGGATGCCGCGCTCGTCGGTTTGATAGTGATGGGTCAGCGTACCGCGCGGGGCTTCCACGATGCCCACGCCCTCGGTCGGTTTTTCCGTCGGGAGGGTGCGGATGTTGGTGGAGGTGATTTCCGGGTCGGTGGCGAGTTCCACCATGTGTTCAGCGGCGTAAAGCAGTTCGATGAGCCGTGCCCAGTGGATCGCGAGTCGTTGGTGCACGGGTTTTCCGCCCAGGGTGGTGTAAAACTCCTCGTATTGTTCCTGCGCGAGGGGGGTTGCCATGCCATCTGCGGCGTTTAAGCGCGAGAGGGGGGTTGCCATGTACACGCCGGAATCTTCCCCATCCACCAGACCCCGCCACCCCACCTTTTTCAGATATGGGAATTTGAGATATGTCCAGGGTTCCACGCGCTCGGCGATCCAATCGGTGTACTCGTGCGGGGCGTACTTACCGATGCGCTTCCCGCTGGGGCTGGTGACACTGACCTTTCCATCATAGAAGTTCACGCGGTTTTGGTCATCCACCACGCCAATGGAGTAAGTTTTGTGAGCATAGATATCGCCCAGAATCAAATCCAGGTACGTTTTGTTACCCAACACCAGGTCTTTGAACAATTTCAGGCTGAATTGAGCAAATTCGATCCCCCATCGCCCCATTTTTTCGATCTCCGCCCGCTCCTCGTTGTTCAACCCCTTCGTCACACCGCCGGGCACGGACGTGCAGGGGTGAACCTTTCGCCCGCCCAGGATTTCGACGACATGATGCCCGTATTTGCGCGCTTGAATGACCTTCCCGCCGATCTCCAGCCCTACTTTGTGGATCACGCCGAGGATGTTGCGCTCCGAGACAGGCGCGTCCGGCCCCATGACAAAGTCAGGGCCGCCCAACGCGTAAAAGTGCGTCGTGTGATCGGTAAAGTAAAAGCCCATGTACAGCAGTTCGCGCAGAAGTTTGCCAGTACGCGGAGGGTCTACGTGATAGACGGCGTCGGCGGCCTTTGCGGCGGCCATATGATGGGCTTCCGGGCACACGCCACAAATCCGGTTCGTCAAGAGGGGCATTTCTTCGACCGGGCGGCCTACGCAGAAGCGCTCGAAGCCACGCAGTTCAGGGATTTGGAAATAGGTGTTTTCCACTTCCCCCTCTTTATCCAGAAAAATCTCAATCTTCCCATGCCCTTCGAGACGGGTGATGGGGTCAATGGTAATACGTTCTTTGGTAATGACGGCCATTTGTTTACTCCTCGTGAAACGTGATTCGTGATTCGTGACTTTACGTTTCACGTATCACAATTTGTGTCTCATGACTTCCAGGCGGGTTTCCCTGCGTGCAACAGTGAATGTGCCAGATTGAACCGGTAAAACATCCCCGCGGGATCGGGAATCCCGTCCAGGATGTGCTCGATCTCGTCCGGGTCTTTGCTGTCAATGACAGAGGCAATCGAAGTGATGAGCCGCGCACCGTAGTCAATCACGTCGGGGGCCGGGCCGTAACACCCAATGCAGGGCGCGTTCACCGACGGGCACCGGGACATGCACCCGGAGCGGGTGGCGGGGCCATTGCAGAGAATCCCCTGTTCGAGCAGGCACAAATCGGGGTCAATCTGCGCGACTTCTTGAATCCGGTAAAACTGTTTGATCATTTTGACATTGCGTGTGCGCCCACATTCATCGCATACAGTCGAATTCCCGGCCCCAATCACCGAGCCGGGCGGGGGCAATTCTCCCTGCCCGTGCAAGGCGGCGATCACCACATCAATTACTGCCGCGATCTGGTGCGATTCCGGGGGACAGCCAGGGATGTAGTAGTCCACCGGCACAACCTGATCGAGCGTTTTTAAGTGCGGCGCAAACAACGGCAAGCTGAGTTCCCCCTCGCGAACGGTGAAAGAGGGCACGGGCCGCACGTTGTATGGATTTTCCGTCGAGGCCGAGGCCGCGCTATCATAAACGGTGTCAAAAATCTCCTGCCGGGAACTGAAATTCGCCAGGCCAGGGACGCACCCTTCGTTGGCGCATGAACCAAAGGCCACCAGGATTTTCGACTTCCGGCGGAGTAGTTGCGCCATGTGTTCGTTTTCGTCGGTACGGATGCCACCGTTGAACAGGGTGAGCAGGATTGCGCCGTCTTCCATCGCTTCCACGTCGGCATATTTGGCATCCATCGCCACCGGCCAGAACACTACCTCGAAGTTCGCGTCTACATCCAGAATTTTTTCGCCAATGTTCAGCACGGCGATCTCGCATCCGCCACAGGAGGCGGCCCAATACATCGCAAATTTGGGCTTGGGTTGCAAACCGTTGGTGTGCGAACCGTTGGTGGTCATACAGGTACCTCCTCTTCTGATGGGAGACGGACGGCGGCGGGCATAATCCGGTCTTCGGTCTCTCGACTCCCGTCCTTTCCCCAATTGAGCGGGCCTAACGCGCGGACTTCTTCGACCATTTTTGTGATCTCCTCCGCGAGTTTGACGCCTTCCGCGGCGCTGGCCCACACGAGCCGGACGCGTTGCCGTTCGATGCCCATTTGTTCCAACACCCGGCGCATGAGCAGAAACCGGCGCAGGGCTTTGTAGTTTTGTTCGATATAGTGGCACTCGCCTGGGTGGCAACCAGTGATGAGCACGGCATCGGCGCCACTGGACAGGGCTTTGAAAACAAAGGTTGGGTCTAACCGCCCGGAACACATCAGCCGGATCAGCCGCACGTTGGAGGGATATTTCACCCGCGCGGTCCCGGCCAAATCCGCCGCCCGGTAACTGCACCAGTTACAAGTAAAGCCGATGATGGTGGGTTCAAAATTGTTATCTGTGGTCATATTGATCTCCTGGAATTCGTTGGAACTCAGGGGAATTCGTAGGAACGGGCAAGCGTTTCCTGTTGGGACCCTTCAGTTCCCACGAATTCCCTTCCATTCCGATGAGTTCCTATGCAAACACCTTTTCCCGTGCTTGTTCCAGATTCAACATCAACAACCCTTCGATTTGTGCCAACACCTGCTGATTGCTGAACCCGGTGCCGGAGATGGCCCCCGCGGGGCACGCCGCCACACAGGTTCCGCACCCCTGGCAAAGGGCGGGGTTGACTTCCGTCACCATCCGATCTTCGTGGAAGGTGATGGCGTTGAACGGGCAAAGGGCATTGCAGATGCGACACCCGGAGCATTGTGCCTCGTTGACGCTGGCCCGCACCGGTTCGAGCGTGATCTGGCCTTTGTGAATGTACGAGAGCACGCGCGCCGCCGCCGCCGCCCCTTGCGAGACACTGGCCGGGATGTCTTTCGGCCCGGTCGCACACCCGGCGATGAAGATGCCGTCGGTCATTGTGGCAACGGGATCGAGCTTGGGATGCTTTTCAATGAACCAGCCGTTGATACTGCAGGAGATGCCGAACTTCTTTGCGGTTTCTTTGGCATCCACACGGGGTTCGAGGGCGATGGACAGGATGACCATGTCCACCGGAATACGGCGCTGTTTCCCGGCGAGGGTATCTTCCACCTGAATGATTACTTTGCCTTCTTCGCCAGGGAGGCGCGCGGCGTCGGTGACTTCGGCTACTTTGCCCCGCACGAACAAGGTGCCCTCTTCGAGCACGCGTTGGTAGAATTCGTCGTAGTCTTTCGCTGGGGTTCGCAGGTCAATGTAGAAGTTGTAAACCGTTGCGCCCGTGCGCTCGTGGACAAGGTGGGCAAATTTCAGGCTCTGCATACAGCAGATCGAGGAACAGTAGTTGTTGTAGTTGCGGTCGCGGCTCCCCACACAATGAACAATGCCAACCGTTTGAGGTTTGGTTTTGCCATCGCGCAGGACAATGTCCCCATTTGTCGGGCCTGCGGCGTTCGTCATGCGTTCAAATTCCACACTGGTGAAGACGTTCGCAAGCCGTCCGTAGCCATAATGCGGAATGCGGCGGGCATCAAACAGGTCATAGCCCGTGGCAAGGATAATGTTGCCCACTTGAACGGTCATTATTTCTTCTTTTTGGTTGAAATCAATACACTTCGTCGGGCAGAACTTTTCGCACGCGCGGCAGGTGCCTTTTTCAAAGTAGATGCAGTTTTCGGTGTCGATGACCGGGTACTTAGGCACCGCCTGGGCAAACGGGGTGTAGATCGCCTTGCGATAGCCCAGCCCCACTTCAAACGTTTCGTCCAGCACTTTCTTCGGGCATTTTTCCCAGCAAATGCCGCACCCGGTACAGTCTTCGACGTGCAGGTAGCGGGGTTTCTTGCGAATGGTGACAAGGAAGTTGCCGACGTACCCGTCCACTTTTTCGACCTCGCTCCAGGTGAGCATGGTAATGTTCGGGTGCATCCCCACGTCGCTCATGCGGGGGGTGAGGATGCAGGCGGCGCAGTCCAGTGTCGGGAAGGTTTTGTCAAACTGGGCCATGTGCCCGCCGATGGACGGTTCCCGTTCAACCAGGTAAACGTGGTAGCCGGAGTCGGCGATTTCGAGCGCGGCTTGAATCCCAGTAATCCCGCCCCCTACGATCAACGTGTCGGGATGAATGGGAACCCGGAGTGGTTCGAGTGGGACATGCTCCCGAACGCGTTCCACCCCGCCGGAGACCATTGCTTTGGCTTTCGCGGTGGCCTCGCCCCGGTCGGTGTGAACCCACGAAACTTGTTCGCGGATGGACACCATTTCACACATGTAGGGGTTCATCCCCGCGCGTCCGCACGCACCCCGAAAGGTTTTTTCGTGCAGGTGAGGGGAGCAGGCGGCGACGACGACGCGGTTTAAGCCTTCGCGTTGGATGTCCGCTTCGATCAATTCCTGCCCCAGGCTAGAGCACATAAATTTGTAATCACGGGCGATCACGACCCCACGCTCGCCCAGTTCGTCTTTGGCGAACGTGGCGACATTTTCGACATCCACCATTTGTGCGATGTTTGAGCCACAATGGCAGACGTATACGCCAATTCTTTCTTCGGTGGTGGGAGGTTGGGTGGTCATGAGGAGCCTCCGTTTTCGGGCATACGCGGCATGGGCAGGCCGGTTTCTTTCTTACGCGGGCCACGCGGGGCGGGGGGTTCCGCCGCGACTTCGACCCCGATTTTTGCCAGCGCCGGGCGTGCATTGACCAACTCCGATCCAAACCCCAGGTCTTCTGCATCCAGCCCAAAGGCCAACCCCATCAACTGGGTAAAGAAGAGGATGGGCATATGGTAATTGGTCTTAAAATGGTGGTTGGTCTCGGTTTGGTAGGCGTCAACGTTAAGCTGACACATGGGGCAAACCGTCACCATCAAATCCGCTTTGTATTGATCGGCGGCGTGGACCAGACGGCGGATCAGTTCAAAGGCTGTGTTCGGGCTGATCTGGGTCATATGGCCGCCACAACAGTGGGTTTTCAGGGGGAAGTCGATGACTTCCGCGCCGAGGGCTTTGAGCAATTGATCGAGTTCGGTGGGGTATTCGGGGTTCGACCAGCGGTGTTCGTAATCCGGGCGGGGGACCATACATCCCAGGTAGGGGGCAAGGCGCAACCCTTTGAGCGGGCGGACCACTTTTGCGCGAACGGCGTCTAGTCCCACATCGTTGATGATCACATCCAGCAAGTGGCGGATCGTCAGCGTGCCAGGATCGTATTGCAATCCCCCGGCGGCGAGGGCTTCGTTTACGCGAGTGCCCAGGGCAGGGCGTTCACGCATGTAGTAATCGGCTTTTGCCAGGTTGAGATAACAGGCACTGCAGGGAGCTACTACGGTTTGAGTGTTTTTCGCCTGGCGATGGGCAAGGGCGAGGTTTCGGCTGATGAGGGAGTAAGCGGCGGTGGTATTAATGCCGAGGTATTCTGTTGCGCCGCAACAATTCCAGTCGCGAATTTCCTCTAAATTGATGCCCAAAGCAAGGGCCACCAGAAGGGTGGAAGAATGATAAGCTTTGGCACTGCTCTCCATCGAGCATCCGGGATATAAAAGGTATTTTGTCATTGCACCAACTCCAGTTCCTTGGCCCGGGTAAGGATGGCTTTGAGCTGATCGATGCCTTCGATGCGCCGGGGCTTGATATCCATGCGCTTTTTGGTGAGCATCCCCAGCCCCATCGGGGCCATGCCGGGGAGCCGCATGGGGTAATGCTTGAGATAGTGCCGGGTTGCCAGGCCAAATTCGTAACTGCGCCCGTAGGTTTCCACCATGTCTACAAAGGTTTGCGAAAAGTCAGGTGCGGTGGAGTCTTTGTAGAGTTTGGCTTCGATAGCCATGCCCTTGAGGGTATACATCACATCGGCGATGTGGACATCTTGAGGGCAACGGACTACGCAGTGGTAACAAGAGACGCAAATCCAGGGCGTGTTGCTGGCAAGGGCCTCGTTTCGAAAACCCGCGCGGATCATGGCAAATAACAAGCGCGGGGTGTGTTCCATGTCCGCCGATGAGGGGCACGACCCCCCACACGTGCCACATTGGATACACATCTCCAGTCGTGCAACGCCAGCTGTACGCGCACTGACTTCTTCCAGAAATCTCAAGTTAGGGTTACTGGTGGGTGATAAGGGGATTGAATGTTCTGTCACAAGGTACCTCCTCAAACATCTAGAACATAGCCGCCCGCCTGCTGTTCAAAACAGAAGTAGTGATTACTCACGTTTAATGAGGTAGCAATCGAAAAGAGGGATGAAAGAGGAGGAAGTATCTCCGCCCTTTCATCTATTTGCGAAACTTCCCCATGTGAGTAAATACAATTGGAAATCCTTCAACAAATTCCGAACCGCCCTCTTCGGGTCGGAGTAGAACACCTTTTAAGATCAACGGCCATCCGAAATCCAAACGGACGGCAAAATATTCCCCAACATGAATGGTCTATCTCACGATGCTTATATGGTAATTACTCATGCTTAATGGGGGGAACTCAAAAAAAAGGGATGAAAGGAGGGATGTACAGCCCCCCTCTCATCCCTTTTTTTTGGGGACTTCCTACTTCGGGTGAGTTATTTAATTACCTTATATCCCATTCGTAAGAGGTATCAAACAACTTTTCAAGTCTTTGGTCATTTATAAGATTAACCAATTATAAGAGAGGGGTGTAGTGACAAATGTCATCTTCTCTTCGGGACAGAAAAGGAAGGGGCATCCGAATAATGCGGAATTTTTCGTCTGGCGTTTTCGCCTTCCTGCTTTAAGCCCCGAACTACTTCCTTTACAGAATTTTTATGGCTTTTTCACGAGGGCGAATATATCATCGGGTGTAACTGCTCAGGCTTAGAGAGGAAACCCCCGAAAAAAGGGAGAAAGGGGGATGACATCCCCCTTTTTCCCTTTTTTCGGGCTAACCATTACCCTGGCTGAGTAGTTACCATCGGATTTATATTCCACGAGCAATAAATACCATGACCACCCACCTTCACCCCACGTATCATGTCCTTGTTGTCGATGATGAATTTCTTGAAGGGGAATTGATTACTGTTTTTTTGGATCGGATCGGACATTTTCAAACCACGCTCGCCAGTACCCTTCAAGAACTTTGGAAATGTCTCGCCGAAGCACATTACGATATCCTTTTAATGGACTATCGTTTACCCGATGGCACAGGATTGGACGCGTTAGGCGAATTGCCCTTACGCGGGTACTCCATCCCAGTCATCATGCTAACCGGGCAGGGGGATGAGCGCATTGCCGCAATGAGCATTCAGAAAGGCGCCAGAGATTATCTCGTCAAAGGGAATGATATTTTAACCAGCCTACCAGCCCGGATCCAAAAGGCCATTCAGGATCATACCGTACAGGTTACCGCGGCAAAATCGCTCGAGCAGATTCGCTATCAGGCCCTTCTCCTTAATAATGTGCGCGATGCTGTCGTCGTATGGGATATGGCAGACCGCATCACGTTTTGGAATCCAGCGGCTGAACGGTTATTTGGCCTGCCAGCGGACAAAATGCTGAACACGTGCGTCCAGGAGCACTATTTCAACCTGTTTACCCCCACCATCCGCATCCCAGAACCCGAACAAACCAGTGGACAACAGATTGAACGCGACTTCCAAAATCCCCATGGCGAAATGGTTTGGGTCAGTTCCCAGGTTTCCACACTTAGAGATTTCACAAAAAACGGACAGATCATCGGGTTTATGGATGTATGCCGGGATATTACCAAAAGCAAACACCTGGAAGCCAAACTGGTCCAATCGGCCTGGATGGCCTCTTTTGGGGAACTGGCTTCTGGCGTGGCGCACCAAATCAACAATCCCCTCACGACCGTCATTGCAGAAGCTCAGATGCTCTTGCGCGACTTGCCTACAGGACACCCTTCCCGAGATTTTGCCGAAGCCATCGAAGAAGCGGGGTGGCGCACGCAAAAAATTGTAGAAAAACTCCTGGAATTTTCGCACCCCTCTTCGGAAAGTTTCCAAGTTCTGAATATTAACCAAACTATCGAAAATTCGCTCCACCTCGTCGGTGAATCCATTCGCTCAACCGGAATTTCTTTGGAAACCGAATTACACCCCGGCTTGCCTCCTATCTATGGCAATGTGCGCCGTTTAGAAGTATTATGGGTCAATCTGCTTCGTCACGTTCGGCGTGCGAACCAAACGGATCGGGACGACCTCATCCGGATTCGCTCTTTCCCTGGCCCCCAAGCATCGATTGTGATCGAAGTTCAAGATTTGCACCAAACGATCACCTTACAACAGCTACAAGCTTTTTTTGAACCCCATCTTTCGAATCCTACCTCGGGATGGGAAACCGGCATCGAACTCAGTATCTGCCGGGAAATTGTCCAC
>JABWBV010000642.1 GCA_013359445.1 Anaerolineales bacterium
GGAACCCCCTGCCCCGACCGTCATCAACACTGCAAACAACTTGGCAAACAATGCGAGCAAGGCAACCATCACAGGCAGTTCACCTCGCAACGCGGTATTCAGCGGGGCTTCCCCAGTCCCTAAGACCAGGGTCAACCCTTCCTCATATCCTAACCATTGAACACACACGATGGTAACAAGATAAGCAATCATACTGGTAACCAAAGCCCCAAGGAGATGCCGTTGCCAGCGCCGAATGGGTAAACTAAAAAACCAATGCTCAAGGCTTTGCTTCATGTTCTTAAAGTAAATACTCACCAAGGCAATCAAAATGGAGAGCACAATCAGCGCAACAAAAAAGCGGAGGTTGTTAGGCGGGCTTGGCAGGTTTTCCACTTCAAACATACTCGAATGTCCCCCGGTGGCGACATTCGAAAGAAAATATGAAACCAGGGATGAAATCAAGGCATAAATCAGTTTTTCGATGATAGGCCGACGACGATACATCACTTCGATAGCAAAGAAGGCGGCGGCAAACGGTGCCCCCAATAAGGCAGAAACAGCGGCGGCTATCCCCCCTAATTGTGCAGTTTGCAGGTCATCTGGCGTGCTGGTTTGCCACCATTTCCAGATTTTCCCAACCCAACCGACTCGGGTGTTCGCTTTTTCCACAACCGGGCGGGGTTTGAACAAACCCGCCGCGACACTTTCCCCGATCAAAGTCACACTGCCTTCCAACCCGCCACTGCCCCCACTTCCCAGGGTAATGAGTGTGGCGATAAATTTACGGATTGCCAGACTGAACGTGGGCATTTGCCAGCGCATCTCTACCCCCTCTGCCCCGAGTAAGGTTTGTTCGAGGGCAGGTTCGGATGAAAAATACAGAGAGATAGCCCGCTCCAAGCCATCGCCCTCAGCATCTATCAACGCGTGCAGTTTTCCCTTGGAATCTCGAAAATGAATGGTGGACGCTTTCAATCCGGTAATCCAGGCCACGACCAGTGCCCCGAAAAGCATCGGAATAAAAAGAAGTGCTAAAGAATCCCCCCTCTCCTCAGGGCGAATCACCCACTCGAACGTAAAATGAACCAATTGTTTTAGTACGAACACGAACGCCCAGACCACAACACCCACAATCCCCGCCTGTACAACAAGTCTCCGCTCAGTCGCATCAAAATTTTCAGGAAGGTACCGGATGACCGCCAAATTCTTTATGGAATCAATAAATGGAGTAAGCCACGCGCGCATGGCGTTTATGCTATCGTAACCATTCGGGTGAGTCAATATACTGCACACCATGACCCCATATGCTTTGCGGCAATTCAGGAAGTGCGGTATGATTGCCAGGGAACAGGAGCGTTGGAGGATGAACCAGGTTTTGTACAGAGAAATAAACCCATTTCTCAGGTAAAATTTCATCATGACACTTCCGCTTATAAAAAATTATCACCATCTCCTCCTCAGAAGTATGCTCTTTGGGGTATTTTTATTGGTTATGGCGGGCCTTCCCACCCACACGCCAAACGCCCAGACCGAACAGCCATCCCCCATTCAAATGACCTCTCTTGTTGGGTTAGACGGGTACTGTCTTTCTGAGCAATGGGTTCCCGTGCGTGTGACGCTGGAAAACACAGGGACAGACCTGGATGGGCAGGTAGAAGTTCAGGTAAACAATGGGCTTAATCAATGGAATTTCGCGCAGGCGGTTTCCCTCCCCTCGGTCTCCCGCAAAGAAGTCACTCTCTATGCTTACCTCTACGGAAGCCCCAATAACATCCAGATTTCCTTTGTTTCGGACGAAGGGGTTGTAGCCACCACCACACAGAATATTGCATGTTTGCAAACGAACTCCCAACTAGTGGGGTTATGGACTTCTACACCTTCGATTTATAACATCTTAACCACCCTGATCATCTCCGGGGCCAGACCGTCCACCGCGGTATTGGAAATCGCCGATTTCCCAACCCACCCTGAAGGGTTGGATATGTTGCAGATGATCATCATTTCCGATGTGGATACGGGGACGTTGAGCGATCTGCAAAGGCAAGCGCTTTCCAGTTGGGTGGCGAATGGCGGACGTCTGCTCGTGGCAGGGGGGGCAGGGTGGCAGAAAACCGTTTCGGGCGTGGCGGATTTACTCCCCGTGGTTTTGTCGGGGAGCGTAACGGTGAATGAGTTGGGAGGCTTGCTAGAGATGGCGCCTCAGGCGGACCCGCTCACGGGGGATACTGTGCTCGCAACCGGTGCGCCGCGGGAGGGCGCAGAAATTCTCGCCGTGCAGGAGGACATCCCGTTAATCGTCCGGCAAAAATTCGGGTTTGGAGAGGTGTTTTTCTTCGCTTTTGATCCAGCACTTGCCCCACTTCGGAATTGGACGGGGTTAGAGGTAATGTATCAAACGCTCTTTGTGGCGCAACGCGATGTTCCGACCTGGGCGAATGGGTATGTGGAGTGGACGGAAGCCTCCTCGGCTGTGTCCAATGTGCCGGGTTTGGGATTGCCTTCCATCTTTTTGATTTGCGGCTTTTTAGGGTTATATACCCTGGCCCTGGGGCCACTCAATTATCTGGTTTTACGCAAGCTAAAACGCCGGGAATTGGCCTGGATCACAATTCCTGTTTTGGTCGTTTTGTTCAGTTGTGGGGCTTTTGTTTTAGGGTTGTTCGTCCGAGGGACACGCTCCGTGATCAATAACCTAGCCATCGTCCAGGTTTGGCCGGAGGTTTCACAAGCCCGGGTGCATGGGTTGGTTGGGGTGTTTTCGCCCAATCGAAATTTGTACAACGTGGAACTGAATGGCAATTTTGTGGCACATCCCTTGGTCAATTTTGGGCTAGGCGGTTCGGGCGAGTGGGGCATTTTACACAATGAGGAAAAAACTGTCGTGCCGGATCTGCGTATTGATGCAGGCGGAATTGAAGGGGTGGTGGTGGAAGGCGATACCCCGGCACCAGCCTTTGTGAGTGATGTCCATTTGGAATTTGGGGCCTCGGGGCTCACGATTGATGGGGAGGTGCAAAACAACAGCGAGCTAACGCTTCACGATGTCATCTTATTGGCTCCGGGTCAGGCTCAAGAACTGGGTGAATTTGGCCCCGGCAAAGCCCTGGCCATTTCGCTGGTTCTTTCAAATACGGGCATTGCTTCCCCAAATGGCAATACGACAGGCTACCCCTACTACGGGTATTACGCCGACACCACCTTTCAAGATGTGTTTGGCACCACCAACGTCAATTCGTCCTTCGACCAGGACCTCAGACGCCGCTATAGTATGTTACAAGCCGCCATGGGGTATGGAGGCACACGTGGCAGTGGCCTTTATCTGCTCGGCTGGACCGACTCTTCGCCCTTAAATGTTACGCTCGACGGCAAAGGGTTCAAGAACGAAGCGACATCCATTTACATCATCGCGCTCAACCCAACCATCGAAAGTACAGCCTCCGTTCTGACCCTCCCGCCTGCAATGTTCGCCTGGGATCGGCTGGAAAACAGCACCAATCTGGATTTTTCGCCCTACAATTCCTACTTGTACGAAGGGGAGTACAACATCCACTACAAGCTGAGTCAACCTATTCCGTACCAAACCGTGAAAGCCTTGACCCTGCACCTGACAGACTACGGAAATACAGGCCAACACAATTTGAACATTGCCCTCTGGGATTTTACGCGTAACGAATGGACGCCGATAGACTGCACCATGTGGGGCGATTTTGAAGTGCCCGATCCGGCTCGGTTTGTGGGCACGGGCGGAACCATCCAGCTACAAATCATCAACCCCAATCAAATTAGCATCGATTTGGAACGCGCAGACTT
>JABWBV010000643.1 GCA_013359445.1 Anaerolineales bacterium
ACTGGCGGAGCGGGCCGGGCGGGCATCACCGTGCGGGGTGGGGTGGCCGGCCGCACCGCAGGGCGCACACGGTTGGTCTGATTGGTTTGTTGAAGTTGCCCCTCACGCCGCTGGGCGGCTTGATTAAGCATTGCTGAGTTGGACGCCCGTTGAATTTGAGCGCCCATGCGTTGAGGGGGGGCAGGGGTTGGGCGGGAGGCGGGGGCAGGGCGATGAATATTCGACTTAAGATTGGACACGTGATCCTCCTGTAATGGATTAAATGTCGAGATTTCTCACTTCGTGGGCGTGGGTGGTGATAAACCGGCGGCGTGGGGCGACTTCTGACCCCATAAGCATGTCGAAGGTGCGATCTGCTTCGGCGGCATCTTCGATGGAGACCTGGAGCAAGGTGCGGGTGGAGGGGTCCATGGTGGTATCCCAAAGTTGATCGGGATTCATTTCGCCCAAGCCTTTGTACCGTTGGAGGCCGATGGGCGATCCACTACCCAGCGTTTTGACGATTTCTTCTTTTTGGGCTTCGGTGTAGGCATACTGTACCTTTTTCTTTTGTTCCACGCGATAGAGAGGGGGTTGAGCAATGAAGAGGTGCCCTTTTTCGATGAGGGGTTGCATGTAGCGGAAGAAAAAGGTGAGCAACAAGGTACGGATGTGGCTTCCATCTACATCCGCGTCGGTCATGATTACGCACTTGCCGTAGCGCAAGCCCGCCAGATCAAACCCGTCACTGATGCCCGTTCCCAATGCAGAAATCAGGGCTTTGACTTCTTTATTGGAGAGGATTTTGTCCAAGCCGGCCCGTTCTGTATTGAGGATTTTTCCTCGCAACGGAAGGATCGCCTGAAAATGACGGTCACGGCCTTGTTTGGCACTGCCGCCTGCGCTGTCACCTTCGACGATGTAGAGTTCACATTTTTCGGGTTCGCGTTCGGAGCAATCCGCTAGTTTGCCAGGGAGGGTCATACTTTCGAGGGCAGATTTGCGGAAGACGAGGTCGCGGGCTTTGCGGGCGGCGTCACGCGCGCGGGCGGAGGTCTGACATTTTTGGATGATGATTTTGGCAGACGCGGGATTTTCTTCTAAAAACGTCCCAAAGGCTTCGTTGACCGCTTGCTGGACATAGGTCTGCACTTCGGGATTCATCAGTTTGACTTTCGTCTGGCTTTCGAATTGCGGTTCGGGGAGTTTGACACTCACAATGGCGGTGAGGCCCTCTTTGGTGTCATCTCCGGTGAAGTTCGGTTCGTTGTCTTTGATCAGTTTGTTTTTGCGGGCGTAATCGTTGATCGTGCGGGTGACGGCGGCGCGCAAACCCGTCAAATGGGTTCCACCGTCGATGGTGTTGATGGTGTTGGCGAAGGCGTAAAGGGACTCGGCGTAGGCGTCGGTAAATTGAACCGCGGCCTCAATCCCCACGCGATCAATTTCTTTTTCAACATAAATGATTTTATGCAAGCCCTTGCGGTTTTTATTGAGGTAACGCACGAAGGAGGTCACGCCCCCTTCAAAGTAGAAGGTCATTTCCCGATCCGCACGTTCGTCCACGAGGCGCAGGGTGACACCTTTGGTCACAAAGGCCATTTCACGAAAACGTTGAATGAGGGTCTCAAAACGGTAGTCCAACCCACTTTCTTTGAAGATTTCAGGATCAAACTTAAACGTCTGGCGTGTGCCCGTTTGGCCGTTGGGGGCTTTGCCGATTTCGGTGACAGGTTTGACGGGATAACCGCGTTCATATCGCTGATGATAGATTTTTCCATCTCGATACACTTGCGCTTCGAACCACTCTGAGAGGGCATTCACGGCGGAAACCCCCACCCCATGTAACCCGCCGGAAACTTTATATCCGCCCCCACCGAATTTGCCACCCGCATGAAGAATGGTCATGACCACTTCCAACGCCGGTTTGCCTGTCTGTGGGTGAATATCCACGGGGATCCCGCGCCCGTTATCGAGAACGGTCACACTGCTATCGGCGTGAATGGTCACCTCGATCCGATCACACACCCCGGCAAGGGCTTCATCAATCGCGTTATCAACGACTTCATACACCAGATGGTGTAAGGCTTTAATATCGGTTCCGCCGACATACATGCCTGGCCGACGGCGAACGGCCTCTAATCCTTCTAAAACTTGAATATCTTGCGCGCTATAACTTGTGTTGGGTGCAACCACTGATTGGCCTCCAATAAAAATATCTGGATTTTGGTACGTTTTAAATAAAACCCCTCAAATTTTCGATTTTTAATTGTCAATTTGCGAACGTTTGAACGCTTTATTTTACCATACCCTGCCCTTTTTCTGGTTGCTAAAGAAACGGTGGGCCAGGCTTTTCTTAAAGTCGCGCGTCATCCCAGGTGCGACGCACTTGAGCCCGATTTGGGAGAAGGTTTTTGCCTAGCATTTTGGCTTGCCAAAGTGCATCGCACCTGCACTTTAAGAAAGGCCTGCTCCGTGGTCTCAGCGCCTTTGAAAAGTCATGCAACCGTCCATGTGCGACCAGCCTATTTGTAACTGCTCAGGCCCGAAGAAGATACTTCCCCTTTTTTTCGGGCTAACCTCTACCCCGGCGTAGTAAGGTTGGACCAAAATCCTGCTAAAAAAAATAGCGGCTCAAAAAGTCTCACATGCGTCGCACATGAGCTTTGCAAAAATCCTGACGGTGGTCGTGCGTGGAAGCCCCATTTCTGGCAGGGAAAGTGCCGAATTTTTGGAGGTGGCAGGGATGTATCTCCCCGCCACCTTCAAAAACCCGTGGTTCTGTCCAGTTAATCCCAATAGAACCATTCTTTTTTACGAGATTTGCCCCCCTTTTGGAAGAAAACTTTCAGGGTTTTAAGATCAGATGAGGGCAAATCCAGTGATTTGTGAAAAAATGTCCAAACTTTCGCGGTAAAAATTAGGCATTTTGGAAATTATGAAGCTATTTTCATAATTATGATTTGCTTGACCATCCTCCCTTCTTTCAGTAAAATCTTACCAATAGTACCAATGGCGCACTTTTTGGCAGTTTCAAAGCTTAAAAGGTCAATTGTGCGCTCATTTTACATATCCATGTAAAGGAGGCTGTCCCCATCAAGAGAAAGACCCTATTCTTTGCCTGCAATTCCTTAATGCCCCCCTATCCATTTCAAAATCCCTAAAGGAGAAACCTATTATGAATAAGCGAATTATCGCAATTTTGTCTGTCCTGATTTTGGCGGCTTTTGCGCTCGGTGCGTGCCAACCCGCCGCGGCCCCCTTTGAATGTACAGATGCCATTGGCTGTGTCGATATTGCCCCTGGCGATCCCGTTCATATTGCTTATATGTTAACTGTTTCCGGTGCGACCGCCTCCCTGGGCGAAGACTCCAAAGGCGCCATCGAGATTGCCATTGAAGATCGCGGAAGCGAACTGCTCGGGCACCCGATCACCCTCTCCGGCGAAGACTCCGGCTGTAACGCCGAAGGCGGCCAGACTGCGGCCACCAAACTCGCCGCGGACACCTCGATCCTCGGCATCATCGGCTCGAACTGCTCCAGTGAAGCCGTCGCGGGCCTGCCCACCATCAGCCAGGCCGGGATGTTGATGATTTCCCCCTCCAACACCTCCCCCCGCCTGACCGACCCCGCGGATGCCTGGCTCCCCGGCTATTTCCGGACCGCGCACAACGACAAATTCCAGGGCCGTATCGCCGCTGAATTTGCCTTCAATGAACTTGGCGCCACCACCGCGGCCACCATCCATGATGGTAGCCCTTACGCTGACGCTCTGCAACAGGTTTTTGCTGACACCTTTAAAGAATTGGG
>JABWBV010000644.1 GCA_013359445.1 Anaerolineales bacterium
GTCGTTTTGGGTAGAGAAGGAAATTTTACGGATGGCTTGTTTCTCATGCCAACGCCAGCCGAGCGCCTCACCCTCCCCGTTCTTTGTCCTGAACATCCCACCCCCTCCCCCCAGCCCGCCCCCTGGATTTCGATTGGTAACGCTAGCTGGCATTACACTTTTGAAGTCCCGACCACGTGGCAGGAAATTCCCTTCCCCCTTCACCCTCTCGAAACCCGAATCTTCTACAGTGACCGCAACGCCTACGGTCAGCCGGAAGAGTGCGCGTTCCCCAACGGCTTGATGAAACTGGAGTTTGCCACCAACCCAAAATCCGGTTTTGAGTTCGACCGCGAAGGGGCTACTGAAACCACCCTTGCCGAATTGCCCGCCTGGATCAAAGTCACTGAAAACGAAGCAACACTCCCTGCTGGTTCGATAATCACCCACGTTTTTCTAGAAGGGCCGCGTTTCTGGTACACCTTTGACCTGACATGTACGCCCCCCACCGGAGCAGACGAAGCCGTGCAATCTGCCTACCAGGTCGCTTGCCGGGAAACGCTCGATCATATTTTGGCAAGTTTTCAAATCTTGCCCTGAAAAAATTTGCACCAGGTCGAAAAACTTCATGCCACCTTTGCCCACCTTTTCACCCCTACTCTTTTTCATCTTCCTCCTCACCGCCTGCACCGCCGCACCAACCCCCACCTTTCCACCCGTTCCGACCAACTCTCCCTCCCCTCTTCCCCTTTTCACCTCTTCTCCCTCCCCCACCCCCGCGCCTTCCCTCACCCCCACGTTTACCCTTGAACCTGCTCCTACCGAAACCCAGCCCCCTTTACTTCTATCTCCTCTCTTCACGGCTCAAAGTATCTTTGAAGTCAGTTGGTCGCCAGATAGTCAGATTTTAGCGTATTGGTCATTTATAGGAGAACAGGACGTAAATCCGTGTGATGGTTGTGGACACCCTCCGGGGGTTCTCAGCTTGCATTTCTATAATATTCAAACCCAACTGACTTGTGACTATCCCATTCCCGGATACTACGGATATTCCCCTGATCCAGTATTTGCCTGGGCAGAAGATGGACAAATTCTCGTGCGTGGCGATGATGAAATCACCCGGATAAGTACCCCATGTCAAGATGATTTTGCGGTTGTTTTCAAGACAGAATCGGAGCGACTGCTTAATTTAGAGGCGTTTTCACCCGACGGAACCTACTACGCGCAAATCGAAAGTCAAAATGACTCGGTCGCAGGTGGAGCAAATTTCACCTTGACCTTAAAAGAAGTTGCTACTGGACAAGTAATGAATGTTGTAAATTGGCACGATGATGCTACTCGCTATCCAGGGGCATTGGGTATTAATGGAAAATGGATCACAGATGATCTGTTTCTGGTCGCAAAATCGGAAAACCCGGGGCCATTGCTGATCCCTGTTGGGAAAGAAGTGATCCTCATTGCACAAGATTTGTTTGGCCTCCCAACTCCTTGTTTAGGTGACTCATGTGAGACTCCTGTGGAAGTTGAGATGGTCATGGATGAAGCGACAAACACCTATCACATTCTTTTATTTGGTATTTACTACGGACAAACAACCCTTCCAAATGTCCAGCTTTATCACTCAGAGAGTGGAGAAGTTGAAGAACTCGCTTTTCCTGCTCCCTGGTTGCCGCGCTTTTCGCCAGATGGACAATGGATCTTCCTAAGAGAACATGCTGATGCCTTGACATTTTCGGCGCGTAAGATTGATAAACCTACGGATGAACCCTTTCAATTCCCTCAACATGAACAAATGGGTTGGGGCCTCAATGCTTGGTCACCGAGTGGGACAAAAGTTGTTGTTGGCGATCAACCGACATTGTTGAAATTTCCTACCGGAGAGCAAATAGGAACCTGGCTCATTAAACCTTATCAGGCCAATCAATTTGTCTGGTCGCACGACGAAAGATACATAGTCGTTGTTGGGGTAATTAACTCCACCACAACTGTCCCCTCCTCAGGTCTCTTCATTATTCCAATCCATCAGTCTCGTTGATCACTTGACACCCCTCCCTCCCCTCGATATACTCCCATTAACAATTGGTTATTGCCAATTCACCCTTCACAATTAAATCCCCCTGCACGGGGAGCCTGCCCACAGGCTGAGAGGAGCACCTTGCTCGACCCGTGAACCTGACCCGGATAATGCCGGCGGAGGAATGCAGACTCTCATCAAAAAGAATCCCTCCCACCGCCGGAGGGATTTTTGTTTTGGCTTGGGAAAAAAGGAATTGGGAAGAAGGAAATAGGAATCAGGCCTAATTCCCCCTTCCTAATTCCCCCTTCCTAATTCCCCCTTCCTAATTCCCCCTTCCCCCCCATGCACATCCTCCTCCTCGCCAACGCCCCCCTCCCCCCCCGCTCCCCCCCCTTCCCCCCGCACGACCTCATGATCGCCGCCGATGGGGGCGCGCGGCACGCTTGGCAGGATGGCAAAGGCAAAATCCCCGACGTGATCATCGGCGACCTCGACTCCCTCACCCCGGATGAGATCGCCGGATACGACCGAGCAGGCGCGTCCCTCTATCGCCATCCCCCCGCCAAAGACGAAACTGACCTCGAACTCGCCCTCGATTTTGCCCTCCAACACCACGCCACCGAAATCACCCTCTACGGCCTGTTCGGTGGCCGTTGGGACATGACCTTCGCCAACTTGCTCCTCCTCGCCGCTCCCAAATACGCGGGCGTCCGCCTCCACATCGTCGAAGGTGACACCGACCTCTACCTCCTCCGCGGCGGCGAAACCCTCACCTTGCACGGTTCCCCCGGTCAAACCGTCTCCGCCATCCCCCTGCACGGCGACGCAACCGGCGTCACCTACACCGGCCTCACCTGGCCCCTCCAAAACGCCACCCTCCCCTTCGCCACCCCCCGCGGCGTCAGCAACACGATGGCCGCGGAAATGGCAACGATTACGTTAACCGAAGGCATCTTGCTGATTACGCATCGTAGCAGGTAAACAAAGTACACAGGTATACAAGTAAACACGGAAATACCTGTGTACCTGTATACCTGTGTACATCCTTCCCCCAAAGGCCTCCCCATGAAAACCCCTCTCCTCTTCTCCTTTTCTCCTTTTCTCCTGATCTCCCTCGCGCTAGCCGCCTGTTCCCCCACCGCGACGCCCACCCCAACCGGCCCCCGCACCCTCACGATCATGACCCACGACTCCTTCGCCGCCTCCGAAGACGTGATCGCCGCGTTTGAACAACAAAACAACGCCCACATCGAAATCCTCCTCTCCGGCGACGCAGGCTCCGCCACCAACAAAGCCATCCTCGCCAAAGATGCCCCCCTCGCCGACGTGTTCTACGGTGTAGACAACACCTTCCTCTCCCGTGCCCTCGACGAAGGCATCTTCGACCCCTACAACTCCCCCCTCCTCGCCGACATCCCCGACACCTACGAACTCGACCCCGAACACCGCGCCCTCCCCGTAGACTTTGGCGACGTGTGCCTCAACTACCAAATCTCCTACTTCACCGACCACAACCTCCCCGTCCCCACCTCCCTCGAAGACCTCCTCCAACCCGAATACAAAGGCCTCCTCGCCGTCGAAAACCCCGCCACCTCCTCCCCCGGCCTCGCCTTCCTCTTCGCCACCATCGGCCACTTTGGCGCAGACGGGTACCTCGACTACTGGCGCGGCCTCGTTGCCAACGAAGTCCACATCTCCAACGACTGGGAAACCGCCTACTACACCGACTTCTCCCAATGGGGCGGCCCCTTCCCGCTCGTCGTCTCCTACAGCTCCAGCCCCCCCTTCGAAG
>JABWBV010000062.1 GCA_013359445.1 Anaerolineales bacterium
TCAGTGTCAAACCTGTTAATGAAAATATGGAGGTTTGGGAGGATTACGCCCAGGGGGTACGCATTAGCGGGCACACGCTTTTGCTTGGCACACCGGGCGAGTTTGGGAATTCGGCGTATGTGTTTGCATTGTGTACACCATTAACGCCCGACTGTGATTGAGACCCGGCCAGATGGGGTGGACGTGTGGAAATCCGCTTGATTTACCCAAGACTTTGGGACGTCACCCCGCAGAGCAGAGATTAGCCCGAAAAAAACTGCCTTATGGCCCCTGCCAGCATCTCCACATCCACGCGCTCGAAGGGATGCGGCGTAGCCGGGAAGACTTGCAATTCCCCATTTTTTAACCACGGAAAAACTTCCAACGTATCTTCCACCCCTGCCGTCACATCCTGATCCCCTACCCCCAGCCGAACACGGTGCGGCAAGGCCCGAAACTGCATCTCTGTCAAACGGGGGGTCGTACCCAAATCATACAACATCTCTACCGTCGCCCCCAACACATTGCGCCAACCATACGCAGGGTGGCGAAGTTCCAACGTTTGGGCAAACGCGGGCACTTTCGCGGCGATTTTGTCCGCGTCTAGCATTTTCACATCGCGGTCAGTGCGGGCGGGAGTCCAAACCAGTTCCGTGCCGAGCGTGAACACCCGCCGAACCCGGTCAGGATGGGTGGCGGCAAGTGTCAGGGCCACGTACCCCCCCATCGAGTAGCCAAAAATATCCACCTGGGAGAGGGCGTGATCGTCAAGGTAAGCGATCACATTCGCGACAAAGTGTTCGATTCGGAATTGTGCATGGACCGGGGCCTGATCACCATGTCCTTCAAAGGTCAACCTATGAAAGTCAAACTCGTTAATACAGGCTTGCGTCAGTTTATCAAATTGCTCGTGTGTCCCCAACGCACCATGTAAAAGCAAAAGCGGGAAATTGTCCATCTCAGCAACTCCAAAATCTACACGCCCGGTTTCTCCGCCACCACCCACAAAAACGTCACCGCTACCCCAAACTCCTTCTCCGTCTCCAACTCAGCCGAACGAATTTTCAACCCTGCCGTCTCGATCAGGGCACGGGTTTTCTCCGGCACGTGACTGCTCCAGTACGTGGGCGCGCCGAGCCAGTCCTCCTCGAAAATTTCCGCCTCATCCGAAATGCCAAAACTGGCGACAAACAGCCCGCCCGGTTGCAACCAGCGGACGATTTTTCCCAGCATCTCCGGCAATTCCTCACGGGGGAAGTGATTGAACACGTAAAACGCGCACACCCCCGCAAAATTGTTGGGCGGAAAATCCAGTTTGCTCATATCACTGAGAATGAACCGCGTCCCGGCGACATTTTTGCGCGCCAGTTGGATTTGTTTGGCAGAAATATCCACGCCCGTCAACTTAAAGCGGGCGGCGAGGTGTTGGGTGGTGGGTTTGCCCGCACCACACCCCAATTCCAGCACATTGGCGCCCTGCGGGAGTTGATCCAAAAGATAGTGGGTATATTTTTCACGCTCTTCAACACGTACTTTGCGGGTCCAATCCTGATATTTTTCCGCAATCTTGTCATAGCCTTGTTGGACAATTTGTTTGGGGTTTTTCATCAACTATTCTCCGTAATTCTCCCGAATGCTCTGCACATGATGCAACTCATGCCCGGCAGTGATATACGCCAACGCCCGCACGCTGACCCGGTTCTCCGACGCGATCCCCGCCCGGTTGAACACCTCCTCGCCAAAACTCTCGAACAGTGTACACGTCGCCAGACGAACGGCAGTGTACTCCGCCAGAATCGATTCAATCTCCCGCTCATTCGCCCGCGAGGCCGGGACATAGTCATCCTGTTCGAACCCGGTCAGGGGCGTGGTATCCCCGCGGGCAATCCGCAACGCGCGGTAGGCGAAAATCCGCTCGGTATCGGCAATATGAATGAGGATTTCCTGGATCGTCCACTCGCCGGGCGCGCAAGGGGTGGCGAGTTTTTCCACCGGGAAGGAGCGGATGAGGGTAAGGGTGGCATCCAGATTCTTCCGCAGGTGTTGCAAGACCTGCCCATCGTCGGGGAGCAAGTCAATGTACATGATCGCATACGGGGCATATTCGCCGCGTTCGGGTTTGGGGATGTGGGGCATGGGGACTCCTTTTAGAAGAAAATGAACACACAAGTCGGTAGCACCCTGCGCGGAGGGACGAGCCGAGGTTTTGGGAAGGCTTGTCCCGTAGTCGAAGGGTGCGGTAATTTGAGGAACCACTGGAAAAACAAGATTGTAATCTACAATTCCCAATGTTATAATGCCGACCTGCATTTGGAGAGGTGCCGGAGTGGTTGATCGGGGCGGTCTCGAAAACCGTTATAGTCTTCGGACTATCGAGGGTTCAAATCCCTCCCTCTCCGCCAAAAAAGATAGGGTGTGGCCTGTAGGCCACACCCTATCTTTTTTGGGCCTCAATCCACCCATCCACCACCCATTCCAACACTTCCAACGGCATCGCCCCATTCCCCACCACCAGATTGTGAAAGGCGATGATGTCAAAATCTGCGCCGAGCGCGTCCATCGCCCGTTGGCGGAGTTCCAAAATCTTCAACATCCCCACCTTGTACGCCGTCGCCTGACCGGGCCACGCGAGATACCGATCCACCTCCGCCGTCGCCGCCTGGGGTTGCCAGCCGACCGTCTCCACCAGGTATTGGATCGCCTCCTCCCGCGTCCAGCCATACGCGTGCAGACCCGTGTCCACCACCAACCGCGCCGCCCGGAACAACTCCCCCTGCAAACGCCCAATGTTGGCATACGGATCATCGTCGTAAATCCCCGCCTCCCACGCCAGGTACTCCACATATAACGCCCACCCCTCCGCGTAAGCCGTAAAGTTCACGCCGTTACGAAAATAGGGCAAGCCCTCAATCTCTTGTTGGCGCGCGATCTGATAATGGTGCCCCGGCATTCCCTCGTGATAGGCCAGGGTTGGCATACTGAACGCGTACTGCCCCCCGCTCACGTTCACAAAAAACCGCCCGGGTTGCGATCCGTCGGGGGAGGGGAACGTGTAATAGGCTCCCGGCGCAATCGGGGAACTGAAGGCGATCACTTCCATGTCCGTCTCCGGCCAGGTGTCAAAATACCCGGCAAAATCCACCACCGCCGCATCGATCAGCGTCGTGTACGTGTCCACCACCGCCGCCTGCCCTTGCACAAACCCACTCGCCACCGCCACCTGCCCGATTTTGTCCCCCATCGTCGCCCCGCTAATTCCCAATTCGTCAAAAATCGTATCCATCTCCACAGTAATGCGTTCGACCTCTGCCAGCCCCAGGTTGTGAATCTCCTCCGCGGTCAGGTCCGTGGTCGTGTGATGGCGAAGGGCATACGCATAGGCCTCCGCCCCACCGGGATGCGCGCCCAGCCCGCGGTTCCCATCCACCTCTTCCAGCCACCGCTCCAGGTATTGCGCCAGTTTCCGGTACCCCGTCAGCGTCCCAGACGAGATCGCCCCGGACACCTGCGTGGCGAACCGGTTTTTCTGCCCTTCCACAAACGCGGACGTGGCGCTCATCCGATCCTGAAAACTCGTCAACAGCACGTGCTCGTTGGCGGGCGTGATGTAGCTCTCCACCTGCCCCAGCACGTACTCCAACATCCACCGCGGCGGCTCGATCCCCAACGCCCGTTGCGCGTCCATAAACGCAATCATCTGATCCACCTTCGCGTTGAACGAAAACAGCCGGGCAATGTACCCCTGCACGTCGCCCACGGTCTCCAACGGGTGGCGGGTCGCCATAAAATCCGTCCAACTCGACGGCCAACCGAACAAATGGTTGTACGGATACCCATACAGCAAATACGCCTCCCCGTCCACCATATCCTGCAAATACCACTCATACACCCGGTACGAAATCTGCTCCTGCTCGGTCAACCCTGCAAATTCCCACCCCTCCAACGCGGCCAACTGCTCCCGCGCCAGGGCAATGGTTTCCCCCTGGTACGCGGGAGAAACGTCCGTCAGCAGTTCATCCTCGATGCCAAACAAATCCGACAGTCCCAACTCGCTGACCAATTCCGGGTCGCGCAACAGCAGTTGTCCGTAAGCAGTGTTGAAGAAGTCGTTGACCGTTTGCGGGGCGGAGGGCGTGGGGGTGGGCTGATCGTCCCCGGTTTCCGCGGGGGGCGGATTCCCGTCCGTAGTCGCCTGCCCATACGGGGGCGCAGACAGCGTCACTTCCGGCCCGGCGGCGTTTCCGATGGCGATCAGCGCCCCGTTCGAGCCGACGACGTACAACCGCCCATCAATCAGCGCGCCGCCGATGGCAATCGCGGGGGTGTCAAACGTCACCGTCCAGGTGGGGGCCTCCGCGCCTTTTGCCCAGGCCACGCACCCCATCCGGTTTTCCTGCACCCGGTCGGGGCCGCAGGTATACAGCGTGTCGTTCCCGTCCACCGCCACCACGGTCGAGGGCCGGTGCGTGAACTGCACATTGCCCAACACCACGCCGCTGGCGTCAATCCACTGCAAAATCGTATCGAACCGGCTGGACGCGGTAAACATCCGCCAGACGACCTGCGCGGGCGTCACCCCCACGTCCGCGGGATCGCCGAACACGGTCAGGCCGGGGTCCCACGTCAGGCGGGTGACCACTTCCGGGCCGTTTGCCCCCGTTTGCCATTGGGCGGCCACGTTGCGAGAGGTCAGGTACGCCCGTCCCGCCGGATCGCTCATGTAAATACGTTGGGCAAACTGAGTATTGGTGCCCTCGGCGGCCTCATCCACCACATCAAACGCCACCCGCATCCCATCAAACGTATTCAGCACCACATCGTCCACAAACACATACTGCCCGTCGGGGCTAAGGCGCGGGGGCGTGGGGCGCAGGTTGAATTCCTGGGTGTTGGTTTCCCACAGCAGGTCGCCCTCGGACGAAATCGCCCGCAGGATCGAGCCGGTGAAATAATAGGCGACGCCATCCGGCCCGACGATGGGGCCAGCGTCCGCTTCGTTCGGGTTTTGCGGGGTGAAGCGCCAACGCAGGGAGCCATCGGGGGCGAACGAAGTCAGCGCGCCCTGATCGTCAGCGATGAAGACGTTCCCAGCCGCGTCCAACGCGGGCGCGCCGATGACGGACTGGGGCACTTGCGCCATCCATTGCACCGCCCCTTCAGGGGAGAGTGCATATACCCGCCCGCCTTGCGAGGCCAGGTAGAGCGTGCCCGCCGCGTCGATCACCATCCCGCCCGTGTAGCCGGTGGGGTCTATAAACTGCCAGGCGAGGTCTGCCGTATCCGGGCCAAGGGCGGAGGTCCAGAGGGTGCCGTAGGGATCGTGCCGGTCGGCGCTCCAGAGGTGGTTGCCGGGGGTGGTCAACACGACCGGGGCGGTGCCCGTGGCGAGCGGGTTCATCACGCGGACGAACGCCAACGCCGTCACGACCGAGATCGCCGCCCCGCCGAGGATCAGCCGCCCCGCACGGGTGTTCATCCATCGCCCCGCCGGGTAGGTGAGGTGTTCTTCGATCCACAGGCCAAAGCGATCCTGCAAGCGGTTGACCCAGCCGGTGCGCGTGGTCTGCCCCGCCCACTGGCCGAGGCCCTGCCCCAACAAGTTGAACGCCAGCACAATCAGGAATACCATCAGCCCGGCGGCGAACAACCCCCACGGTTCGGTGAGGCTGACCCACGAGGTGGCGAGCATTTGACCGAGTTCGGGCAGGCCACTGGTGCGGGTGAGGGCGGTGTCGGACGTTTCGACAAAGACATCGCCACCGATGTAGTAGCCAAGAAAGCCCAGCCCGGCGGTGACGAGGAGCGTGCCGCTGATCTCGAAGGCAAACAGCATCCAGCCCATCGGCATCACCTGGCGGAGGACGTGTTTGAACAGGATGTACGCGTCCCCCGCGCCGAGCGAGTGGGCGGATTCGATGTAGAGTTGGTTTTTGATCTGGCGGGTTTGCTCGCGCACGAGCCGCGCGGTATCCGCCCACCCGGTGAGCGAAAGCCCGACGATAAACGCCGCCAACCCCGATTCCACCCCGATCAAGGCGATCACGCCCAGTGCGACGAGCAGGACCGGGAGGGAGATGGCGGTGGCGATCAGGCTATCCAACCCCCGCCCGAGCCGCCCCCCGCTCCACCCGGCGACCAACCCCAGTCCCATGCCGAGAAGCAAGCGGACAACTGCCACGAGCGTGACCATGATCATCGTTGGGCGCACGGCCCACAGCAGTTGGCTGAACAAGTCTCGCCCCAATTGGTCGGTGCCGAGCGGGAATTCCGGCACTTCAAAGGCGCGGAGGGGGATGGGGTGCCATTCGCCTTCGTGTTGGATGATCTGGTTTTGCTGGAGCGGGTCTTTGGGCGCGAGGTCCGGCCCACGGAGGGCGAGCCAGCCGATGGCGAGGACGAGGAGGGTGCCAAGGAGGAGGGGGAGGTTGAGACGGGGCATGGGAGGCGTGATACGTGAGGGGATTAGCTTTTTTCTATTTCATCCACCCGCAACCGGGGATCAATGAGTTGCACAGCCGTAGATGCACCCAGATCAATCAGCAAAAAGCCGAAGGCCAGCACTGTGAGCAGGGCGGCGAGGACGGGGGGATTCAGGAAGAGGGACGCGCCGAGGGCAGTGCCCGCGCTCGACAGAGATTGCGCGGGGACGAGGGTGGCGGCGATGAGGCGCCCCAGGCCGGGCCAGGAAAAGAGCCATTCGACCAGAATCAGTTCGGCCATCAGCAGGCGGAGGGATTGGGCCACGGTGAGGGTGATCGGGGCGAGAATGTTCCGCATGGCGAGTTTCCAGCGGATGGTGCGCCAGGTGTGCCCCGCACTCCGCGAGACGGTGACATGCAGACGTTGGAGTTCACTCGCCAGCAGGGTGGAGGTGACCTGGGCGATTTGCACAGTCGGGCGGGCCATGAGAGCGAGCAGGGGCAGGACGAGGTGAGCATCCCAGCCAAAACCCTGGAGCGGGAGAAGCGGGGCAGTGCCGGGGCCACGCCACAGCGCGTAAAACAGCGACCCGACGATGAGCAGACTCCCGGCGTAAAAACTGGGCAGGGCTTGCCCCATCGTGGACAGTGCAGACAACCACCCACGCGATTTCGGCGGCTCCGAACGGGTGGCGTTCAACCCCAGAAGCATACCGATCACCACGCTGAGGACAAAGGCCAGCGCCAACAAGCCAAGGCTCGCGCCGCCCATGCGGAAGATCGCTTGCGGGATGGTTTCGTCACTGTTGGGCAGGGTGCCGAGGTCAAAGGTCAGGAGGCCGCGTAGGTAGTGGAGGTAATCCGGGATGAGCGACTCTTCGGCGCGGGTGACAGCAAGGAAGGGGTTACGCGCCAGTTGAATGCCTTGTGCCGTGCGAGCATAGGCGTATCCGCAAAAGTGAATGAGGAGCAGAAGCGGAGGAAGGAGGGCGAGGCGGCGGAGGAGAAAGCGAAGCATGGGGATGAGAATTTGGGGGATTTTTGATTATTGTTTGGCGGCTTGCGGCTTGTCACTTGCCATTTGTAAATTGGACGTTGGTAGCCAGGGCTTCCTTCAAAATTGGGGGGAAAGGGTGCGAAAGTGGTATTAAAAATTACCTCCCGCAAGAGAGGATAGTTCAATTTCCGAGGCGATTTATCCCCCTCATGGTTTACCCGAACCACATGCCCCTTATGAGCGATGGAGGGGCTAATCGCTAAACTGCGCCTGAAACGCCCGCCGCGCCTGCAAAGCATCTTCCAGGTTGGTCGGTTTGTAATCTAACGACTGGTGGCGGAAATACGTTTCATACAACTCCGCATAATGCCCGCCCTGCGCCAGCAACCCCTGGTGCGTGCCTTCTTCAATAATCTGCCCCTTCCGCAAAACAATGATCCGGTCGGCGGCCTTCACCGTCGTCAACCGGTGGGCAATCAGGATGCTCGTGGAATGTTTCAGGATCAGGTTCAACGCCTGCTGAATCTGCCACTCGGTGAACGGGTCCACGCTGGCAGTGGCCTCATCGAGGATAAAAATGGCGGGATTCTGCGCCAGGACCCGGAGGAGCGCCACGAGCTGACGTTGCCCCATCGACAGCCGGACGCCACGCTCCCCCACCTCCGTCGCCAACCCCTCGGGAAGCGTTTCCAACCACTCCCCCTCCCCAATCTGCCGCGCCAACCGCTCGATCTCCGCATCCGTGATGTCCGGGACGGCGTAACGAATGTTGTCCGCCACCGTGCCCGCAAACAGAAACGGCACCTGGGACACGATCCCCAACTGCCGCCGGTACGCGGCCAGGTCAAACGAACGAATGTCGTGCCCGTCCAACAGCAGGTCCCCCTCCTGAAATTCGTAAAACCGCGCAATCAACTTCGCCAGGGACGATTTGCCCGAGCCAGTATGCCCCACCAGCGCAATCGTTTCCCCCGCGCGGATGTGCAAATTAAAATCTTGCAGAACTTGTTCCTGTTCGGTGTAGCGAAAACCCATGTTCCGAAAGGCTATCTCGCCCTGCAAGCGGGGAGGAACCACGGGGGGCGTGTGCTGAATCACCGCCGGTTCCGCGTCCATCAGCGCAAACACCCGCTCCGACGCCGACAGCCCGGCCTGAATCTGCGGCCAAAACGACGACAGATTCAACACCGGGAACCAAAACCGATCCAGGCTCAACAAAAATAAATACCATGCCCCCGCCGTCACCACCCCTTGTGCGACGGATACCCCGCCCGCCCAAATCAAAATCGCCGTCCCCAACGCGTTGATCGCATTCAGCGAAGGAAATACCCACGACAGCACAAACCCGCGTCGGATGTTCACCCGGTACGACTGCTGGTTGGATTCGTCAAACTCGTGATAAATCTCCCCTTCCTGCCGGAAATTTTTCGCGACGGCAATCCCGCTGACCGTTTCCTTGATCGCCGCGTTCACGTTCCCCATCGCCCGCATCCCCGTTCGGGTCACGCGCCGCGCAAGTTCGCGAAACCCGAGCGAGACGCCAAACACGAGCGGCATCAACGCGAACAACATCAACGCCAGCCGCCATTCCGTGTACACCAAAAACACCGCCAGCAACAGACTCTGAATGATCTCGGTGATCACCTCTGTCACCAGCATCACTACCTGGGCAAATTCCTGCGTGTCTGACGTGATGCGGGAGACAATGCGTCCGCTCGAATATTTGTCGTAAAACGACAGGTCGTGCCGCGCGGAGGATTGGAAGACATCTGCGCGAATGTTCATGATCACATCCCCAATCGCCCGCTGAGTCAAACGGCGTTGTATCCAGTTGGCCGCCCAGGTCACCAACCCTGTGGTTAACACCGCCCCTGTAATCAAACTGATGGTCAGCAGATTGGCCTCGTCGCCGAGTAAATCCACGCCGCGCCCAACCACAATCGGTGCGGCCGCGCCCGCAATGGCAACAATCAGCATCAAAAAACTAACGCCCGCCAACCGCCCCAATTGCGGGCGGAGGTAGGTCATCATCCGTTGCGCCAGTTGCACGTCGGTGTACTGGCGGTCATATGCTTCGGTTTCGAGAGAGGAGAAAAAACCCATAATAGAAATTGGGGATTGGTTGATTGGTTGATTGGTGGGATTTCACCAGTCAACCAGCAACCGATCAACTAAATGTCTTCACTAAAAATCCGTCGGTACGCTTCGGAAGATTTGAGAAGGTCTTCGTGCGAACCGACTGCGGCGATGCGGCCTTTGCGGAGGACGATGATCAGGTCGGCCCAGCGAATTTGGGAGAGGCGGTGGGTGATGATCAGGGTGGTGCGCCCCTGCGCGGCGGTGAAAATGGCGCGTTGGATGCGGTCTTCGGTGGCGCTGTCGATGGCGGAGGTGGAATCGTCCAGGATCAGGATGCGGGGGTCGGTGAGGAAGGCGCGGGCGAGGGCGAGACGTTGGCGCTGGCCCCCGGACAGGGTCACGCCCCGTTCGCCGATCACCGTTTCGTAACCGTCCTTAAATTCGCGGATGAAATCATCGGCCTGGGCGGCACGGGCAAAGGCTTCGATCTCCTCTTGCGTTGCGCCGGGTTTACCGAAAGCGATGTTTTGCGACACGGTGCGGGAAAACAGGAAAATGTCCTGTTCAATCGTGGAGATTTGTTGGCGAAGCGATTCGAGATTCCAGTCCCGGACATCCACCCCATCCACCAGGATTTGGCCCTCGCTCGCGTCGTAGGTGCGGTTGACCAGTTTGGCGAGGACACTCTTCCCGCTCCCCGTCTGCCCCACGATGGCGACCGTTTGCCCCGGCTGGACTTTGAAGGTGATGTTTTTGAGGGCGGCGTCCCCGTCGCGGGCGTCGGAGTAGGAAAAGGTGACGTTGCGGAATTCCAGCGCGCCTTTCATCGGGGCGGCGTACCCGGCGGTGTTCTGATCGAGGTCGGTTTCCCGGTTGATCAGTTCGAGAATGCGCCGCGCCCCGGCCATCCCGGATGAGACCTGCGAGTACGAAAACAGGGAAACGAAGGTGGGGAACCCGAATAACAGGAGCAAGCCAAAGTAGGCCACGACATCGCCGAGTTGAAGCTGACCGGCCTGGTACAACGTCAGAGCGTGAAACAGCCCCCCTGCCTGAACCACGTACATCAGCAGAAGGGGGAGGAAACGCGCTTCCACATCCCCCTGTTCGACGAAGGTATCCCGCACACGCCGGGCATTTCCCCGGAACCGGTCAATTTCGGCTTCCTCTTGCGAAGCCCCTTTGACCGTTTCGATGCCTTCAAGCGCCTCCGCAAGTTGGGTGTTGAGCGTGCCAAACGCGTCCCGCACCCGATTCGTGATGGGGTTTAGTTCGCCGAGGTACTGCCACAGGAGCAAGGCGTAGCCCACAATAAAAATGATCGGGGCGGCCACCAGGGCGGGGTGGTAGGTGGGGGCCGCGAGGATGGGGATGAGCAGGAAATTGGCCGAGCCGAGCGCGAGGTTGATGCCGGGGCTGAACATGAGGTTGACTTCCCGCACGTCGTTGGTGGCCCGCGCCATCGTGTCGCCGATGGGCTGGAGGTTGTGGAAGGTCATGCTTTTGCCGAGCAGGCTGGTGTATAGCTCGCTACGAATATCCCGCTCCATGCGTTGCGCGATGATTTCGGCGGCGTAGTTGCGGCCAAACTGGAGCAGACTCCGTATCACCTGACTCATGACGATCCAGAAAGCGATCATGGGTAGGGCACTGGGTGTGGGCGTAGGCTGGTTGATGGCGTCGAAGGCGCGCCCGGTCAGGATGGGGGCGGCGGCGGCGAGGGCGGCATTGCCAAACGCGCCGCTGGCCATTATCACGATCAGCCACCATTGCCGCGTGGCGTGCGAAACAACCCATTTGACCGGGGAGGCGCGGTTGGTTTTGAATTGGAGGGGGATGGTAAATTCGGCGGTTGTCATGGTTGTGAATAACGAGTAATGAGTAATGAGTAAACTTATTACTCATTACTCGTTACTTGTTAAATTTCATCTGGAAAGAGCAGGGCGTCCGCAATCTTATATGGCCCGTGTTTGGGAAAACTGTCGGATTCGACGCGGTGCAGGGTTTCTGTCGCTGGGCTGATTTTGTAGGCATAGCCGTCGCGGTGGAGGAGGGGGATGGTGCGGCGGCGTTCTTTAAAGAGGCGACGCATTTCTTCGCTGTGATATTGGAAAGATTCGCGCTCGGCGGGCATTTGGGCGAAAATGTTTTCGTACGTGTGAATGAACTGGGCACGGTATTCGTGACGGACGACTTGCAGGTTGCTGATGATCCAGCATCGATCCTGGTAGTCCCAATACACGGAGAGGCCGAGCAGTTCGCCCCGACTGTTGAAATAGGGGAAAAAGGGAAATGCCCGGCAGACGAGGGTGCGAAGGTCGCGGCGGCAGTAGGGTTCAGGGATGGGGTCGGCGGGGTGGCCCGCGTTGAGCATTAAACACTCCAACAGGATCAAGTCCCCCGCGTCCGCCTGAATTTCTTCGCGGTGATCTTCATCTTCAGGTTTCCAGACCTCCCAGAGTTTTGTGCGAGAACGAAGATGAACCCATTCGCCAGGGTACGCGGTGGGCACGGCATGGTGAATGTCACAACAAACGGGGATGCCGCCATTGTACGGGGAACATTTTTGCCCACAGTCGAGGTCGGCGAGGGGTGCATCGAACCCGGCATAGAGGGCGCGCATGTTGGAGGGGAGGAGGTTCGGGAGCATAAGGGGATAGGATACCACAAAAGGGGTGATTAGATAATTGCCTCATTAAGGGCGAGGGGGAAAACTGATCGAAAGCGCGGGCATAATGGATGCCGGGTTGTTTGCGCGCATAACGCAAAGTATAATGAAGACAAACCCGTATTCCCCCGAGAAAATAAAATTATGCATATTTTAAATATTGAATATCCATCCGAGGTGCTTTGGGCACTTCAAAAAGAACCCGACGAGTTTGAACGCGAGGCCCGTTTGCTATTGGCTTTGCGCTTGTACGAAACCGGGAAACTCACTACTGGACTAGCCGCTCAAATTGCTGGCATTTCACGGGTGCAATTTATGTTTTTACTTGGTGAATATGGTCTTTCACCCTTTGGGGAAAGCATCGAAGAAATTGAAGAGGATTTAGACCATGCACGACGGGCCAGTCATCGCAAATAACACCCCTTTGGTAGCCTTTTGGACAATCGCCCAAACAAATATCTTGCGGGAACTTTTTGGGGAAATTTTGATTCCCCAGGCAGTTTACGAGGAGTTTTTGGCTTTTGAACACAAAAGCCGTTTGGCCGTATTACAAAACAATTCCTGGATCAAGGTTGTTCCGCTAAAAAACCCTGGTAGAGCCTCTGCTTTCGTGGGCTTAGATCATGGAGAGGCTGAAGTCTTGGCATTGGCTGAAGAACAGGATGCGCGTTTGGTTCTGATAGATGAGCGAAGAGGACGAAAATATGCCCAACGTCTTGGATTTCCTGTCAGTGGCACGTTGGGGCTTCTATTACTCGCAAAAGAAGCGGGAATTATTCCAGCCGTTTTACCAATGGTTACTGCCATTCAAGCCGCAGGTCTCTATTTTCACCCCGATTTAGTGGAAAAAGTTCTTCACATAGCGGGTGAATCGTCAAATCGCTGAACTTTAGAATCGCTGAAGCGCTACCCTGTCACCCACTTCCCCCCATCCAACAGAAAATTATCAATCAACCGCGTCCGCCCAACGTACACCGCCATCGAAAACAGGGCATCTTGCTCCACCCAGTCCAAGTCTTTGAGCGTGAGAGGGTGGGCGCAGGAGACGTACTGCATTTTGGCGAAGGGTTCGGCGCGGAGGGTGTCGGCCATGAGGTGACGGAGAGTGTTGGCACTGCGCTCGCCCGATTTGTAGGCGGATTTGGCGGCGTTAAGCGCGCGGTAGAGGACGGTGGCGGCGCGGCGTTCGTCCCCTTTCAGGTACGCGTTCCGGCTGGACATCGCTAGTCCGTCGAACTCGCGCATCGTCGGACAGACGATGATTTCGATCGGGTAGCTCAAATCCCGCACCATTTGTTTGATGACGGCGACTTGCTGGGCGTCTTTTTGCCCAAAATAGGCTTTATCCGGGCGGACGGCGTTGAAGAGTTTGGCGACGACGGTGGTAACGCCGCGGAAATGGCCGGGGCGCATGGCCCCTTCGAGATAGGTGGTCAATTCTTCCACGTTTACCCAGGTTTGGAAATTGGCGGGATACATCTCCTCTTTGGTCGGCGTCCAGACGATGTCGGTGCCTTCGTTGCGGAGTTTTTCCAGGTCGCCTTCCATATCGCGGGGGTAGGCGGAGAGGTCTTCATTGGGGCCAAACTGGGTGGGGTTGACGAAGATGGTCGCGGCGACGGTTTCACATTGTTGCCGGGCGGTATTCACCAGGGAGAGGTGGCCTGCATGGAGGTAGCCCATCGTGGGGACGAGGCCAAGGGGTTTGGGAAGTTGTGCGAGGGCGGCACGGAGGTCGGGGAGGGAGGTGAGGGTTTGCATGGGGGGAAAGTGATGAGTGATGATTGATAAGTGAGATGTATTCTACTGCGATTTTAAACAAAGATTCCGCGACTTCTTCATTTTCGCGACTTGGTTAAGTTGCGGAAGAAACACACAGATATTTTCGATACAATGTATTCATCTTTGCACACACCCCCAAAATCGAGTACAACATACCCATCCCTCTCTCAGGAGCAAAAACCATGCCCAACTCTTCCCCTGTCATCCTCATCACCGGCGCGTCGTCGGGGATTGGCGAAATGACCGCCCGGCTGTTTGCCCGCCGGGGGTACCGCGTGGCGATCACGGCGCGGCGGCTCGAACGGCTGGAACAGATCGCGTCCGAAATCCGCGCTGACAAAACTGGCACGGCGGGCGGGGATGCGTTTCCCATACAATCAGATGTGAGCGATCCCGCTTCGGTGGAAACGATGGTGAAAACCGTGCTCGATCACTACGGGCAAATTGACCTTCTCTTCAACAATGCCGGGTTTGGGCGGTTGGGCTGGCTGGAAAGTCTCGATCCCGCGCGGGACATCCAGGCCCAACTGAACACCAATCTCCTCGGCCTGATCTACTGCTCCCGCGCGGTTTTGCCGCACATGATCCACCGCCGCCAGGGGCACATTATCAACATGTCTTCGATTGCGGGGCTGGTCGGCACACCCACCTACACCATTTATGCCGCCAGCAAATTTGGAGTACGCGGCTTTTCGCAGGCCCTGCGCCGCGAGGTCAGCATTTGGGGCGTGCAGGTTTCGACCATTTTCCCCGGTGGCGTGGAAACGGAATTCGCCGAAAAAAGCGGTTCGACTAAACGCAAAACCGGCATTTCCACCCCGCGCTGGTTGCGGCTCACTGCCGAACAGGTGGCCGAGGCCGTGTACCGGCTCGCCCGCCGCCCCCGCGCCATTGCCGTCGTCCCGTGGATGATGCGGTATTCCGTCTGGCTCAACAATATGGTGCCGGGATTGGTGGATAAGATTATCGAACGACGGTTTGTGAAGCGTGAACGAGGGTTATAAGCGAAAAAAAAGAGCGGGGGGGCTGTGTATACAGCCCCCCCGCTCTTTTTTTTTCAAAGTTAATCCGCAACCACTTCCCCTTCTACCACTTCTTTCCCCCCTTGATCGGGATACAAATCTTCTTCAATCGTGGCGATCCCGTTTCGCACCTGATTCAAAATGCGTTCCAGTTCTGCCTGCAAAGTCGCGAGCCGTTCGACGACGTATTGATCCGCATCCCGGCGAATACCCTCCGCTTCCAACCGAGCCTTGGCAAGAATCTGCTCGGCGCGGGATTGGGCGGCTTGCACCACCGCTTCTTTTTCGATGAGCTGATCGCTTTTTTCGCGAGCCAGACCCACGGTCCGGTTTGCTTCTTCCTGTGATTGGGCCAGAATCCGGTCGCGTTGAGCGAGGATTTGTTGGGCTTTTTTCACTTCTTCGGGGATCGAAACCCGCATCTGATCGACAAGATCGAGCATTCGATCTTCGTCTACCACCACTTGCCGAGTAAGGGGAATCGAGCGGCTTTGGTTGAATAATTCTTCTAAACGGTCAACAAGGTGCAAAATGTCCATCGGAGGGCCTCCGCGTGGGAGTGAGGGATGATTGAGTGTGGAGAGTGGAGAGAGTAAACCAAATTACTTACTCGTTACTCGTTAAAAAGGCTTTTTAAAGATTATATGCAAACGGAAAATTCGTCAACTTGCCTGACCGATCAATCCCGCAACGAAGTCACATGCCGCCCATCGCGCCCATCGGCAGAGGCGTTGAATTGATCGTTTAACGCCCGTTCCACATGCGGCGGCACCATCGTGCGGATGTCTCCCCCCAACGAGGCAATCTCCCGCACGGTGGTCGAGGAGAGAAAGGTATGCTGTTCCTGCGTGATGAACAGCATCGTCTCAATATCCGGGGCCAGACGGCGGTTGGCATGCGCCATGCGAAACTCGTGCTCAAAATCCGAAAAGACGCGTAACCCCCGCACAATCACCTGCGCGTTCACCGCCCGGCAAAACTCCACCACCAGTCCACTAAAGGGCACCACCTTGATTTTTGGATCCTCAGCAAAGGATTCTCGCACCAGGGCCAACCGTTGCTCCGCCCCAAACACCAGATTTTTGAGCGGCTTGTCGTACACCGCAATAATCACCTCATCAAACATCTCCGCCGCGCGGCGGGCAATGTCAATATGTCCGAAATGGATGGGATCGAAAGTACCAGGGAAAACTGCTTTGGTCATGGGCTATTCCGTTTAAAAAAATGAATGTGGGAAATAATGGGTAATGCGTAACGAGTTTCTAAACTCATTACGCATTACTTTTTAGCTAATATCTCCATCCCCTTCTCCCCAGAACCGGCTAACGGCACGGGTGAGAAAGTGATGTTCGGGATCGGTCAAATCAGGGTCTACGGCAAACAGGTCCTGGGCGTGGCGGCGAGCTTTTTCGATCAACCGCACGTCCGTCAGGCTGGCCATCTTCAGTTCAGAGAAACCGGCCTGGCGCGTGCCGAGAAAATCGCCGGGGCCGCGCTGTTTTAGATCACGCTCGGCCAACTCAAACCCGTCGTTCGTCTGCGTCATGGCGTTCAGCCGTTCGTTTTCGGCCTGATTATCGGAGTCGGGGATCAGGATGCAGTAGGATTTCTCCTGCCCCCGGCCCACGCGCCCGCGGAACTGGTGCAACTGCGCCAACCCAAACCGGTTCGCCCCCTCGATGATCATCACCGTCGCGTTCGGAACGTCCACCCCCACTTCCACCACCGAGGTCGAAACCAACACCTGGTGTTCCTTGTCCCGGAAACGGCGCATGACGTCGTCTTTTTCGTCGGGGCGCATCCGTCCGTGGAGCAGGCCCAGGCTCAGGTTGGGGAAGATCACCTTTTGCAGGTGTTCGTGTTCATCCACCGCGGCCTTCGCCTCGCTATTTTCACTCTCTTCCACGAGCGGGAAAATCATAAAGGCCTGCCGCCCCGCCTCCACCTCGCGGCGGATCAGTCGGTAGGCGCGCTCCCGTTCGAGCGGGAATAAGATGTGCGTGCCCACAGGTTGGCGTCCGGGGGGCATCTCGTCGAGGACGGACAAATCCAGGTCGCCGTACACCGTCAGGGCCAGGGAGCGCGGGATGGGGGTGGCGGTCATCACGAGCAGGTGGGGGTTGTTGCCTTTCTCGCGCAGGGCCGCGCGCTGGTTGACACCAAAACGGTGTTGTTCGTCAATGACCGCAAATTGCAGGTCGGCAAATTGGATCGGGTCTTCGATCAGGGCGTGGGTGCCGATGATGAGTTTGATTTCGCCACTTGCCAGCCCCGCGCGGATTTCGGCTTTTTCGCTTTCGGGCGTGGAACCAATGAGAAGGCGAATCTGTTCCGGGCGGAGGGGTGGCGCACCGATGGACGTGTCGCTGACAGGCATGTCGCTTGCAGGCGTGTCGCTGACAGAGGGCGTAATTGGATCGGGCAACGGTTCCCCTGCGGAAACCGGAGCGGGGTCAAGCAGGGGGGCGGTTTCCGCGCGGGGTTCGTCTTCCGCATGGGGCGGCGTTTCCGGTTCGGGTTCCACCTGGGGCGCGCTTTCTCCAGCCAAAAGCCTGCTCAAGCCGCGGTAGTGTTGCTCGGCGAGGATGCTGGTGGGGGCCATAATGGCGGCTTGTGCGCCGTGTTGAACAACCATGGCAACCCCCATCGCGGCGACAGCGGTTTTGCCTGCACCCACGTCCCCTTGCAAGAGGCGGTTCATCGGTCGCCCGGAGTTCAGGTCGGTGCGGAGGTCGTCAATGGCGCGTTTTTGGGCACCGGTCAAGGTAAAGGGGAGGCGGGCAAACTGACTGTACAGCCATGTGAGCGGGGTTTCAAACGTGCGCGCGGTGCGATCCGTCCATTGGCGGCGCTGGCGGAGGACGCCGAGTTGGAGCATGAAGATTTCGTCAAAGCCCAGGCGGTGGCGGGCGGCCTCCAGCTTTTCTAGCGTATCGGGGAAGTGGGCTTGCAGGAGGGCTGTTTGCAGGGGCAGGAGGCCAGCGGCGCGGCGGATCCGTTCGGGCATGTAATCGCGCACGCGGGGTGCCCAATAAGTGACCACCTGATGGAGGGTTTGCCGTAACCATTTTTGGGTCAGGTCGGTGGTGAGGGGGTAAATGGGGACGATGCGGTTGGTGTGGAGGGATTTTTTGTCGAGGGTTTCGTGGGCGGGGCCTTTCATGATGAGGCGGCCCAAATATTGTTCGATTTTGCCGGAGAGGGCCACACTTTTGCCGCGCAGTTGCTCTACCAACCAGGGCTGATTGAACCAGTTCACGCGCAGGGAGCCGCTTCCGTCGGAAAGCAGGGCTTCCACCATTTGGACCTTGCCCCCGCGCGTGGGGCGGACGGCGATTTCGCTGATGACCCCGATGACGGTGACTTCTTCGCCGTACCACAGGCGGTTAATGGGTTTGAGTTGGGAATAGTCTTCGTACCGGCGAGGGAAAAAATAAAGGGCGTCGCCGAGGGTGGTCAGGTTGAGTTTTTCGAGGGATTTGGCGTGTTTGGGGCCAACGCCCGACAAAACGGTGAGATGAGCGTTGAGCGCGGCAATTTCTCCCTCGGGCAGGGAAGGGGCCTCAAAGGGGATGGGGTCTGGTTCAGGTTCTGGCTCAGGAAGAATGATGGGGTGCGCTTCAATGACCGGTGGTTGAGCAACCGGGGGTTGAGCAACCGGTGGTTGAGCAACCGGTGGTTGCGCAACCGCTGGTTGGGCAACCGGGGGGGCAGATAGTTCGGCGACAGGCTCAGATTGCGCGGGCGGCGCAGGTTGCGCGGGCGGCGCGGACTGGGCAGGTTGCGGGGCTTCGCGGGGG
>JABWBV010000645.1 GCA_013359445.1 Anaerolineales bacterium
CCATGCGCCCAGACGGCCGCCGGACCGCCGGAGAGACCCGCCGTAGGCAGGTACACCTCTACGGGCACGCCATCCACCACCCCCACCATCACCTGCGGCATATACCGATCTAACAAGCCCCACCACTCTTGCAGCCAGGTCAGCACAAAAATGAAGCTGTACCCTACCAATCCAATCAATGCCACTGGCAGCTGCCCAATGGAGGAGTAGGGGGCCTGTGGGCCGCTGACTGCCCCACAATTGTCCCAACGCCCGGTGCCACACACCACTGCAATGGTGCCTTGGTGGTACAAATACAAATACAAAGCTATTCCTAATCCTACGACAGCTAATAACTGGATCAGCCGCATGTGCCAATTTTTAGGCCGCATAAACAAAACCTCACCTTAAAGACCTCAGAGGTTTCAGAAAACCTCCAAGGTCTAAAATATCAAAATCAACCCTATTGGGCAAAAGATGTGTCATGTAACTGCAAAACTCTGACTTTTATCATTCCCCATTGCCCCCTAAAGGGTGTATGCTAAACTTGCCCCTGCACTTAGGGGTATTGGGTATTAGAGAATAAATATTTGCTGTCCAACCACTACCCAATACCTTATATCTCATAGCATGATTGGGAGTATACATTATGGCTGATCTGTCCATCTCTTATTTAGATTTACCCTTAAAAAATCCTCTGGTTGCTTCATCATCCCCACTGGCCGAAAAGATAGAAAATTTGCAGCGTATGGAGGAGAAAGGGGCAGCAGCTATTGTGTTGCCATCGTTATTTGAAGAGCAGATCGAGTTGCAAAATTTAGGGTTTCCTGGGGCTTCATCGGGCTTTTTGCCAGCCGAGTTGCAGCATATCCCCAATATGCACGCTTACAACCAGGGGGCGAATGGGTATCTGGCTTATCTGTACAAAGCGAAGAAGGCGGTGAAAATCCCTATCATTGGCAGTTTGAATGGGTATTACAGCGGGGGGTGGGTGCAATACGGCCGTTTAATTGAAGCTGCTGGGGCTGATGCGCTGGAACTCAATGTGTATTACCTGGCGACAAAACCCCACATTGATGCCCATGAAATTGAAAATATGTATCTGGAATTGGTGAGCAATGTAAAATCGGCCGTGAGTATCCCCGTTGCCGTCAAACTCAGCCCCTACTTCAGCGCCACCGCCAACATCGCCCAACGCCTGGCCAAAGCCGGGGCGCGCGGGTTAGTGTTGTTCAATCGGTTTTACCAACCCGATCTGGACCTCGATACCCTGGAAGTCGTCCCGAACCTCTCCCTCAGCACCTCCGAAGAACTACGCCTACGTCTGCGCTGGGCCGCCATCCTCCACGGCCAAATCCCCACCGACCTCGCCATCACCGGCGGCGTCCACACGGCCCAAGATGTCGTCAAATGTATGCTCGCAGGCGCCAACGTCGCGATGATGACCTCCGCCCTGCTGATGCGCGGCATCGGATACACCTCCAAAGTGTACATGGACCTGCTCAACTGGATGGAAGAACACGAATACGAATCGGTCCACCAAATGCGAGGAAGCATGAGCCAAAAATCGGTCACAGACCCCACCGCATTTGAACGGGCTAACTACATGCGCGTGCTCCGCTCCTATGCCATGAAGGAAAGGTAAATTCACGATAAAATGATGGCCCATGACCATCCATATCCGTGATCTAACCACCTACCACGAATTCACACAGGTACAAAGCCTCCACCGCACCATTTGGGGATTAAGCGAGGGGCTGTACCCACCCATGCTCAACACCGCCGCGCACAACGGCGGTGTTGTCTTGGGAGCCTTCGATGACGACACGATGATCGGCTTCAGCTTCGCCTTCCTCGGACGACACCCGAACGGCACCCTCAAACTTTGCTCCCAAACCACCGGCTTGCTTCCCACCTACCGCCACCAGGGCCTGGGCGAACGCCTCAAATGGGAACAATTTGACCGTGCCCGCAAAACCGGGCTACAACTCATCACCTGGACCGTTGACCCGCTGGAAGCCCCCAACGCCATCCTCAATTTTCGCAAACTGGGCGGGCTGTGCCACACCTACCATGTCAACCTCTATGGCGAACATTTCTCCGCTTTCGGCGAAGGAATGCCCGCCGACCGCTTGACCGTCGAATGGTGGTTGGAAAACCCCCGCGTCCTCCGCCTTCGACGGGGAGAAGCGACCCTGCCTCTCACCACCTCCAGCCCGGTTGCCAACCCCGCGCGGGGCAACGGCTTCTCCCGGCAAATCACCCACCTCGATCTCACCCTCACCACCCCCACTATCCTGCTGGAAATCCCCGTCGATATCCAGGCCCTCCGCCGCACCAACCTCCCGCTCGCGCGAGATTGGCGGCTCAATACCCGACAAGTTTTACAAACCTACTTTGCAAACAGCTATCAAATTAGAGACGCTTATTCCACCTGGGCCGATACGGAACGCCGCGTTTTTTACGTCCTCAAAAAAGAAGAATAAGGCCACCGCCTCGTCACGCCCCAGGCCACATCCGCCCAGCACGTAATAATTCCCCCTGCAAAATCGTCCAAAAACTTTGTTACAATTTGATCAACCACAACTGCTCTGCCTTCGTGAGAAGATGCCCCGAAAAACTTTACCTTGGCTGAGTACGATCAACCCTAAATTTCACACTGGAGAGTTATGGCAAATAATTTTTATGTCCCTGAAAGTGTTCTCGTCATCGCCGCCCACCCCGATGACATCGAATTTTCCTCTGCCGGAACCGTCGCCCGATGGGTCAAACATGGCGCCAAAGCCGTCTACGTCCTCGTCACCAGCGGAGACGTAGGCATCGCCGAACGTGGCATGACCAAACAACGCGCCATTGAAATCCGCGAAGCCGAACAACGCGCCGCCGCCCATGTCTGTGGCGTAGAGGAAGTCGTCTTCCTCCGCGAACCCGACGGCATGGTGGTCGCCACCCTCGAACTCCGCAAAAAACTGGTTCGCGAAATCCGCCGCTATCGCCCGGAAGTGGTCATCACCGGCGATCCGACCGTTTTGTGGGCGGGGTCCGGCTACATTAACCACCCCGATCACCGTGCCGTCGCCCTGGCCGCGGTAGATGCCATCTTCCCCGCCGCCGGGCAACCCAATCTTTTTGAAGAGTTGGAAACGGAAGGCTTACAGGCGCACAAACCCCGCAAGGTATACGTGGGCAGTTGGGGTGGGGGCGAAGAATACGTCAACATCGAAGAAACCATTGACCTGAAAATCGCCGCCCTGCGCGAGCACAAAAGTCAAATGAAAGACTGGGACCCCGAACCAATGGTCAAAGAATGGGCCGCCGACAGTGGCAAAGGCAAAGAAATGGCCTACGCCGAAGGGTACCGCGTCGTGACTCTGGAGAATGACGAGGATTGGGGCAAATGGAAGGGGAAAGTGGTGGGACGGGACGAAGGTGCCCCCAGCCCAGGCGAAGATTGATGAATGCGTGATCTTTAAACTGGGGCGTGGTTGACACCCCTTAATTTCTTTGATAAACTTCTAAAAAATTATTTACTGGAACGCAACTTTCCCGGTTGCATTTATTGAAAGGAAAAATACCATGGATATGCTCACGCTTGACGATATTACTGTCCAAACCTATGAAGAGGTCGTAACGCTTACCCCCTCTGGGGCGCAGGCCGTGCTTGGCTTGCTGAATAAACGAAATTTGTCGGTTTCGGATTATGCCCTGCGCGTATTTATTCAGGGCGGCGGGTGCTCCGGCTTCCAGTACGGCTTCACCTTCGACGAGGT
>JABWBV010000646.1 GCA_013359445.1 Anaerolineales bacterium
CGTCGCGATGAATTTTCATCCTTAAGAAAACTCTGAGTGAAAAGGTTTCTTCGCTTGACAACCTCCGCCCCACCCATTACAACACCTCTTTTCAAATCTCCGTTCTACGCTCTCCATTCCCTATGCAACTCTACCTCCTCCGTCACGCCCAATCCGTCAACAATGCCCAATGGGACGCCAGTCCAGGGTTCCAATATCGCTACTCCGACATCCCCCTCACCGATCTAGGCCGCCAACAAGCCCGCGCCACCGCCGAATATCTGGCCCAAACCCGCCCCGCGTCCCCGGTCAACGTCTACAACACCGACAACCGAAAAGGGTTTGGTTTCACCCACATTTATTGCAGTCTCATGCTCCGCGCCACCGAAACCGCCCACCTCATCGCCGAACGGCTGGACATGCCCATCTACGGGCGCACCGACCTGCACGAATGGGGCGGGGTGTACGAAGTGGAACCCGAAAGCGGCACGCGAACCGGCCTCCCCGGGCCGGATGCCGCCTACTTCGCCGAACACTTCCCCCGCGTCATCCTGCCCGCCGACTTCAACCCCGCGGGGTGGTGGAACCGTCCACACGAACCCCAAACCGACGTCCCCGCCCGCGCCCGTCGGGTCCTAAAATTTATCCGCAAACAGCACCTGGGCACGGATGATCGGGTGCTGATCGTCACCCACGGGGGATTTATCAACCTGTTTTTGGACACCCTTCTCGGCGTCACCCCCAAACGCGCCATCAAAAACCTCGCCAACGAACAATGGTTCGTGACCAACAATACCGCCCTCGCCCGCATTGACATGGGCGAGAACTTCACCGGCCTCATCTACCTCAACCGCACTGTTCACTTATCAGACGATCTGTTGACTTAATAATCCCCTCGGAGACCCCATCTATGCCTCACCCTGTTGATTCCAAAACCGCCTATCAAGACTATCACCATACCCCCCGCGTGACCCAAGACGCCCACGGCGAATGGCACGTCCACGGCTACCAAGAAGCCAAACAACTCCTGCAAGAAGACCTGCGCCAGGCCGGGTTCAACGCCGACGCCGTGCTGGCCGCGGGCCTCTCGCCCGTCCTCTACCAGCACGGCGAAAAACACCGCGAACAGCGCAAACACCTCGCCAAATTCTTCAACCCCACCACCGTCAGCAAAAAACACACCGCCACAATGGAGCGGATGGCGGATGAAATCCTCGCAGATTTTAAAGCCAAAAAACGGGTGGACCTCAACGAAATGACCGTGCGGATGGCCCTCAACGTGATGTGCGTCATCGTGGGCCTCAAACCCTCTGAGGGGTTACTGGCGCGCTTCAACAACATGCTCCATGCTCCGCCTGAGCCAAAAACCGCCTTCGGCAAATGGTGGCTGACCAACGTCGAAGGGAATCTACGCCGTTTTCGCTTTTTGTGGTTCGATGTTTTGCCTGCGATCCGCGCACGCAAAAAGAATCCGCAAGAGGATGTCATCACCTACATGCTTGATAGCAAACAAACCACCATGGAAATCTGGGCCGAATGTCTGGTGTACGGCGCGGCGGGCATCGCCACCACCCAGGAATTTATCAGCGCGGCGTTCTGGCACATCCGCCAACGCCCGGAACTGCAGGAGATTCTGCGAAACGGGGACGAAGACGCCCGGATGAAAATGCTCCACGAAATCCTGCGGCTGGAACCGGTCATCGGCAAAATCTACCGAAAAAGTACAGCCCCCATCACGATCACGAGCGAAGGCGAAACGTTGACCATCCCCGAAAACAGCCTGATCCACTTTTACGTGTACGACGGCAACGCCGATGAACAAGCCACTGGCGCGTGCCCCTACCACCTGAAAACGGACCGGGAAGTCGGGCGCGGGGTCTCGCGGTCCCTGCTGAGCTTTGGCGCTGGCCCCCACCGGTGCGCGGGAGAATTTGTCGCCCTCTATGAATCAGACATCTTCCTCCGCAAACTCTTCGCCCTCCCCCTCCACGTCGAAAGCGGCCCCGACGTGGCCCGCAACCCGCACGTGGAAGGCTACGAGTTCCGTAACTACTGGCTGGTGTTGGATGAATAGCACCCCACAAATGACACCCTATTTTGCCCTCAAAAAAGAGCAGGCTGTTGCCTGCTCTTTTTTTGTTCGCGCGGACTTGTTTTACTCAAACACCCAAACCGGGCGCACTTCCACACGTCCCTCGCGGGCACCGGGAATTTTGGCGGCCCACTGAACAGCTTCTTCAATGCTATCGGCATCCACAACGTAGTACCCACCAAACTGCTCTTTCGTCTCGGCAAAGGGGCCATCAACAACGCTGGTTTTGCCATCCCGGATCGAGACTGTCTTCGCCGTGTGGGTGGGATGCAGGGCTTCTCCAGCAAGCAATTTGCCCGCCTGCCGGACTTCGTTCGTGAAGGCATAATACTCGGCCATGTTGGCTTCCTGTTCTTCGGGGGAACGGTTCATATCTTCGGCTTCATTGGTGTAAATTAAAAGAGCGTACTGCATGGGGTTTTCTCCTTGGGGAAATAAATTTTGAGGGCTTTTGCCTTTCTACCTTAATAACGAACAGGAGTTCTAAAAATCGACATCTTTTTTCCATCAATTTTCAAAAATCAAAAAACTCGTCGTGACGACTTCAGTCGTTGGTTCTTCGCCTGAAGTCGTCACGACGAACCTTTCACTTCTTAATTTCCTGTAAACGCCGGGCGAAAAACTTCCGCTCAATCTCATTCTGTGAGAGCGCCAACGCCCGCTCAAACGCGGACCGCGCCGCATCCACCCGCCCCAAACGGGCGAGCAAATCCGCGCGGGCGGCGTGGAACGGCACGTATTCCTGCAAATCCTCCTCCAACGCGTCCAACATCCCCAACACCCGCGCCGGGCCATCCACCATCGCCAGCGCAACCGCCCAATTTAACCGGACGACCGGGGTGGGATTCATCGTGACCAAGCGGCGGTACAACGCGGCAATCTGCCACCAATCCGTCTCGCCAGGGGTGATCGCTTGCGCGTGCAGGGCACTGATCGCGGCCTGAATCTGGTACGGGCCACGTTTCCGCAGGGCAATCGCCTGATCGAGCATCGCCAACCCCTCCCGGATTTTGGCCTGATCCCACCGCGCGCGGTCTTGTTGATCGAGCGGGACCAGTTCCCCCGCGGGGGTCAGACGGGCCGCGCGGCGGGAGTCGTGCAAGAGCAGGAGGGCGAGGAGGCCGAGGGCTTCCGCGCGGGGGCCGAGGGCAGGTTCGTGAGCAAGCAGATCATTCAGCACTCGTGCCAGGTGAATGGCCTCGGCGCATAAATCGGTGCGGATCAGGTGTTCTCCTTGCGAGGCGGCATAGCCTTCGTTGAAGATCAGGTAAATGACCGCCAGTACCGCGTCCAGGCGTTCGGGTAGTTCGACGAGGGAAGGGACCACGTAGGGGATTTGCTCGGTTTGGATTTTGCGTTTGGCCCGGACAAGGCGTTGTTGCATCGTTTTGACCGGGACAAGGTAGGCTTTGGCGATTTCTTCGGTGGTCAGCCCGCCGAGGGTACGGAGGGTGAGGGCGACTTGGGCATCGGGCGGAAGGGCGGGGTGACAGCAGGTGAAGATCAGTTTGAGCCGTTCATCGGGGAAGGATTCGGGGGCGTCGTCCGGTTCCGATTCCAGGGCGGCTTTGAGGATTTCCTGCTTTTGTTCGAGCGTCTTTTTGCGGCGCAGACGATCAATGGCTTTGTTTTTCGCGGTGAGGGTGAGCCACCCCGCAGGGTTGGGGGGGATGCC
>JABWBV010000647.1 GCA_013359445.1 Anaerolineales bacterium
GACCAAGAAATCGCCGCATTAACCACCAGCGGAATGCCATTTTTCGAAGATTTCAGTGCGACCTACCTTGACTGAGCTATTCCCTCCATGGTCGATATTAAACTAAAAACGGGAACAAATTGCGGTTTTTTAAAGGTTGGTAGCTCCCGCCGGATTGCCAAATCCGGCGGGGGATTGTCGGCAATTTGCCGCGCAATCCCCCGCGAGCCGCCGCAAAAACAAAAGCGCAATTTGTCGCCGTGTTGAGTATAGCTCCCCAAAAAAAAGAGTAACCGGGGGATGCACATCTCCCGGTTACTCTTTTTTCGGGCGTTTCCTCGCTAGGTTTGAGGGGTTACCTCTAATTTTTTATACCCATACACGTTAACCACTTGCGTTTGATGGTATAGCGTTTCCGTTTTGACAAAAGATTGGTACACATGAATGTGACCGTGAAAATGATACCGGGGTTTAAACGTGCGAAGGAGCCAGTTGAACGCCTTAATGCCCTGATGCGGGAGGTCAGGCTGATCATGAATGCCCCACGGCGAGGCATGGGTGATCAAAATATCCAGATACCGCCCGTAACGGAGACGGTTATAAAGCAGGCGGGGCACAAGGTGCAACACGTTTTCCCACATTTCCACCTGCGTATATTGAAACGGACCCTGGTTGTACCGCAAACTCCCTTCAATCCCGGCGATAAGCAAGCCCTCATGACAGATGACCCGGCGGTGGAGATCCATCGCTCCCTGGGGATGGGTTTTTTGTCCGGCAGACGAATACTCCACCACGTTGGCATGGTTGCCCCGTACAAACAACACTGGGACATTGAGGGCGGTCAAAATATATTCCAAATAATAATAGGGAAGGTCTCCACATCCCAAAACGAAATCCACCTCTGGAAAACGTTCCCGAATGAGCGGGCTATAAAGCATGTCCAAGACAATGTCGCTGACGGCAAGGATTTTCATGGGCGAATAGGCTAATCACAAAAAAGCGAGGGAATTTCCGAAATATCGGTCACGCACCTTTGATTTTACATGGAACTTTACCCCCCTGTCCACCTTATTTACGCAACATCCTTTCTTTGCCCCACCTTGCCCTCCTCCTAATCCTTGCCTTACAATAGCTTCATGCCCACCCTCAGCTCCCTGGCGCTCTCCTCCATCCCCTGGTTGGATAGCACCGTAAAATTCCTTCACCTTCGTTCCCGCGCGTTCCTTAACCTGCATCCCCCAGAATTCATCCGCACCTTTTCGTGGGCCAACCTCGTATGGGGATTGGGAGCCGCCACGCGGTTCCTCATCCTATCCGTTTTCGTCTTTCACCGCGGCGCAAACCGCGATAAAGGCGACAGTGCCATCCAAATTTAACAAATTTAACTATGAAAACTCGCCCTTTCTTCATTGCAACCCTCGTCAGTGCCATCCTACAAGGCCTCTACTACGTCATTGTCACTGGCCTCACACTCCTCTTTTTACCCAACATGCTGGAGACCTTTGTGCAGGATGTTCCCACCAGCGGCGGCCCTCCGCCAGAAATCTTCAACTTTATGGGGGTGTCCATTTTGTTTTCCCTGATCAGCCTCGTGCTCACCTTTTTTGTCCATACCGGGACAGGGATTTTTTATGCCTGGCTCCATCGCCGCGAAGACCGCCCTGTCAGTGCCGAGCAAGGCGCACTGGGCGGCGCGGCCTCTGCATTTACCGCGCGCTTTGTCGCGGGCTTATTAACTGCCGCCGGGGCTTTGGTGGTCAGCAACATCATGATGACCACCCTCTCCAACGCGGGCGTGCCCGAATTGGCCGCTCCGACAAACCTGCCCCCCATGTTCCTCGTCGCCAATAGTTTGACAACCGTCGTTGGCAGTTTGTTCAGCGCCTGTTTTGGGTCCATCGTTGCCGCCGCGTTAGGCGCATTGGGCGGCGCACTCACGGGGGCTATCCTCAAATAAAATCTTATGTCCAACAACGGAAAACGCGCATTTTTTCGAGAGCCTCTGCGGTTTCTCTTCTCCCACTTGGTTCGGGCAACCTCCCACTTCATCAATTTTGTCATCCCCGACGATTTTATCCCCCTCTCCTCCATCGAAATCACCCCCCTTCCCCTCACCCTCCCGCGCCTCGACCCCGCGTTCAACGGCTACAAAATCGTCCACATCAGCGACTTCCACATGGGTACCTGGATGAATCGCGCCCGCCTCACCCACATCGTTCGCCTCATCAACGCCCAAACCCCGGATGTCATCCTCATCACCGGCGATCTCGTCTCCTACGAAGTGGAAGCCCCCTTGCAAGACATGACCCCAGCCTTGCGCGAACTTCACGCTCCCGATGGCATTTTCACCGTCTTTGGCAATCACGATTATTACAGCGGGGAACAGGAAAAAATCCGCACCTGGCTAAAAACCATCCCCATCATTGAACTGCGGAACGACATCCATCCCCTCCAACGGGGCAAAGCCACCCTGACCCTCGCGGGGGTAGATGACTGCTACGACGGGGCGGACGATCTCGATCAGGTCATTGCCCGCGTCTCGAACGGACACGGGCGCACCCCCACCATCCTCCTCGCCCACGAACCCGACCTCGCCGATCTAACCGCCCAAACTGGCCTCTTCGACCTCCAACTCTCCGGCCACTCCCACGGCGGACAGGTCGTGTTCCCCCGCCTGGGCATGCTCTACCTCCCCCGCCTGGGCCGGAAATACCCACGCGGGTTATATCAGATCAACGGCATGACCCTGTACACCAATCGGGGGTTGGGCACTTCCCATTTACGGGTCCGTTACAACTGTCCACCAGAGATTGCGGTGTTTACGTTACAGGTGAAAAGTTAACTGGAGTAGACATGTCATTAAAAATAAAAAAAGAATGGGCTGAGGACTCTCAGCCCATTCTTTTTTAGCGGTCATTCTACATCTGCGGGGTCAGCACTATCACCGGAATTTGCCGGGTCGTCTTCTTTCGATACTCATCAAACCCCGGATTCTTCGCCGCCATTTGATCAAATAAACGCGTCCGTTCAGGTTCCTCCGCGGCAGTGGCCTCAACCTTCAGGGTTTCTGCGCCGACCTCAATGGTAACTTCCGGGTGGGCGAGCAGGTTGTAATACCAATCGGGATTCTCCGGCGCGCCGCCTTTCGACGCGACAATCACGAACCGGTCGCCGTCTTTGACATACGCCACCGGATTGATCCGCAATTGACCGCTTTTTGCCCCGGTTGTGTGGAGCAGTAACAGCGGCGTGTTTTCAAAATGTCCGCCCACATGACCTTTGTTCGCGCGGAATTCCTCGATAATTTGTTTGTTCCAATCAGACATAAGCGTGCATCCTTTGTGAAAAAAAATTATTTTATTCAAGTGTATCAAAATCGCCTGCCGAAAGCATGGCCTTCTGCCCAACCTTCACCTGTACAAAAGAACGGTTTTTATCTCAAAAACCCCTGCACCGTCCCCTCGAACCCCGGAAACACCTCCCCCAACGCTGGATTATTCAACCGCTTCGACAACACCTCCCCCAGCACATCCCGATAATCCACCGTGACCGCGAGGTCGCCCGGCCCGAACAACTGCCCCTCCTCCAACCCCGGCCACGCGGCGTGAACCTTCCCCCCCACCACATTCCCCCCCATCAAAAACATCGCGCTCCCGTGTCCATGGTCTGTCCCCAAACTGGCATTCTCATACGCGCGCCGCCCAAACTCCGACATCACCACAACCGTCGTGTTTTTCATCTGGTCCACCATATCCCC
>JABWBV010000063.1 GCA_013359445.1 Anaerolineales bacterium
TAACAGCTCAAGCGTAGAGAGGGACCTCCCCCATTCACCCTTTTATTCGGGCTAATTGCTGAGTACACCACACACAAAAGGAGCGCCGCTGAATATACAGCGGCGCTCCTTTTTTTTTTACTTCTCACCACACCAAAGAAAGCAACGTCACCCCCCCCATCACCGTCACATACCCCGCAAACACAAACAAGGGACGTTTTGCCAAATACCCCAACAACCACCGAATAGACAAATACCCCACCACCCCCGCCGTCACAAACCCAACCGCAATCTGCGGCAGAAACGCCCCCACCCCAGGCATGCCAGCCAAATCAACCAACGAAACTGCCCCCGCCGCCAACATAATCGGAATAGACATCAAAAAAGAAAACCGCCCCGCCGCAGGACGCTCCAGATTTCGCGTCATCCCCCCCGCAATCGTACTCCCGGAGCGCGAGACCCCCGGAAACACCGCCAACAGCTGAAAAAAACCAATCATCACTGCATCGGCCCATGTCATTGCCTCCACCGGACGGTCGCGTTTCCCCACCCGTTCAGCCACCAGCAACAACCCCGCCGTCACAAACAAAAACATCGCCGTAGCCCCCACACTCTCAAACACCTGCGCCACCACATCCTTGATCAACAACCCGCCCAACCCCGCGGGCACCGTTGCCACAAACACCTGCCACCCCAACCGGGCATATGGATCATCCAAAGGTTTACGTTGCCACAAACCCAACACAATCGCCCGCGTAATCCCCACCACATCCGCCCAAAAATAGACAAACACCGCCACCAGCGTCCCCATCTGCACCAACACGTCAAAAATAAATGCCTGCTCCGCGGGAATCTCCCACCCAAACCAATACGGCGCCAACACCAAATGCCCACTGCTCGACACGGGCAAAAACTCCGTCAACCCCTGCACAATACCCAAAATAAAAGCCTGAAAAATTGTCATGAGATAAAGAAAAAGGGAAGGATGAGGAAACCGAAGGACACTTTACTCATGCGCCTCTTCAGTCTCCTGCATAAGTTCGCGCGCAAACGCCTCAAACCGCCCTTCCAACACCGCCCCCCGCATGTCTTTCGCCAGATGAACCAGTGTATACAGGTTATGGATCGAAAGGAGCGTCGCCGAAAGCATCTCTTTGGCAATGATCAAATGCCGCAAATACGCGCGCGTAAAGTTTTGGCAGGTATAACACCCACACGTCTCGTCAATCGGACGAGGGTCGCGGGCAAACGGGGCATTTCGCAGGGTCAACCGCCCGCCATTTCGCAGAAAAACCGCCTCGTTCCTAGCCATGCGTGTGGGCATCACACAATCAAAAATATCCACCCCGCGCCGCACCCCGTTGATCAAATCCTGGGGCGTGCCCACCCCCATCAGGTAACGCGGCTTGTGTTCGGGCAGGCAGGCGTCCATCAACTCCAACGTGGCGTGCATCTCTTCCTTCTTCTCCCCCACCGCCAACCCGCCGATGGCATACCCGGGCAAATCCAACGCGGTGACAAACGCCGCCGACTTTTCCCGGAGATCGGCATAAATCCCCCCCTGGGCAATGCCAAACAACGCCTGGTCCGTGCGGGTTTTGGCCGCCGCGCACCGTTCCAACCACGCGTGGGTCCGTGCCACCGCCGTTTCCACCCCCGCACGGTCGTAGGGTTCCGGGCACTGATCGAACGCCATAATGATGTCCGCCCCCAGATTCTCTTGAATTTGAATAGATTTTTCGGGCGTAAACCGGTGCGTCGAACCGTCAATATGGCTCTTAAACGTCACCCCGTCATCATCGATCTTATTGATCCCCGTCAACGAAAACACCTGAAACCCGCCGGAGTCCGTCAAAATGGGACCATCCCACCGCATAAACGCGTGCAGGCCGCCCATCTCCGCCACCAGATCATCGCCGGGGCGCAGATAGAGGTGATAGGTGTTCGAGAGAACCAGCGTGGCGCCGAGGTCGCGCACTTGCGCGGGGGTCAGCGCTTTGACGGTGGCCTGCGTCCCGACGGGGGCGAAAACAGGGGTTTCCAGTACCCCGTGCGGGGTGTAAAAACGTCCGGCACGGGCGCGGCCATCTTTCGTTTGCAAGTTAAAAGAAAAGGGTTCAGACACGGGCGGGGATTATACCGCACGGGTGGAATCCCACTATGCTAAAATAACCGTACTTTATTCCGTATTTCGCACGCACCGACGCAGACGAAATGCCCTCAAAGGAGTTCCCCATGATGCGCAACCATTTAAAACTTTTTCTCCCCATGCTCGTGCTCGCGCTGGCCGCATTGGCTTGCGGCGGCAGTGCGCCCGTGACGCTGGAAAGTCTGCCGAAATTTGACGGGGCGGTGGCCCTGGAGGACGGGCAAAGCACCGTAGCCGAGGCTGTGGTGGAGGCCCTCCAACAAACCGCCGGGCAAGAAGGGGTCACAGCAGAAACCCTGGTCTATGGTGTGCCCGCCGAAACGACCTGGGACGCAATCCAAACTTATTATGCCAACAACCTGGGCAGTGATTGGACCGAAGATAATGAACTGAAGCAAGAGTCAGAAGGGTTTAACACCGTCGGGTGGACGCGCGGCGGGTTAGCCAGTGAGCAAGCCGTGATCGTGGCCTACGTGGATGATCCATTGGCCGGGCAGAGTTTTTTGATTGTGGTCTTGTTTTCAGAATAAATACCCCACCCCAAGTGTAACTGCTGAGGTTTAGAGAGGGTACTGCCCGAAAAAAGGGGGTGTAAAAGTATAAATCCGCGTTTTCCGCTCGCCCCGGATTGCCAAATCCGGGCCTCCCTCCCGGCGGGATTGTCGGCAAGGTGCCGCGCAATCCCGCCAGAGCGATCTACGAAATTATTCTTTTACAAACCCAAAGGGTGAAAGGGAGATGCATATCTCCCTTTCACCCTTTTTTCGGGGCTAATCGCTAGCAGGGTATGTGAGATTAATCATCTCCCATTTTTGCTCGTTCTTTGTCCACCAAAATCCGGCGGAGGATTTTGCCGGAGGCGGATTTGGGGATTTGATCGACAATTTCGAGCTGGCGGACTTTTTTGTGGGGGGCGACTTTTCCGGCCACGTAGTCCATAATCGCTTCTGGGGTGGTTTCCCCTTTCAGGACCACGAACGCCTTCGGGATTTCGCCCGCTTCCTCATCGGGGATGGGAATGACGGCGGCGTCGGCAATGGCTGGGTGGGTGAGCAGGATCGCTTCCAGTTCGGCGGGGGCAACTTGCATGCCTTTGTATTTGATCAGTTCTTTAACCCGATCCACGATGTAAAAATAGCTCTCATCGTCCGCATAACCAATGTCGCCGGTGTGAAGCCACCCGTCGCTATCAATGGTCATGGCAGTCGCTTGTGGGTTGTTCAGGTAGCCTTTCATCACCTGCGGGCCACGGAGCCAGACTTCGCCGCGTTCGTTGTGGCCGAGGTCTTTACCGGCGATGGGGTCAACGACGCGGACTTCGGTGTTGGGGATGGGTTGCCCGACGGAGCCGGGTTTGATTTTGGAGCTGTCGTCCACGTCTACATGGGTGACGGGGCTGGTTTCGGTCAGGCCATAGCCTTGTTTGACGATGCACTTGAGCCGGGCGGCACATGCTTGGGTCAGGTCTGCGCCGAGTGGGGCCGCGCCAGAGATGATGACTTTTAAGGAGGACAGATCGTATTTGTCTACGATGGGGTGTTTGGTGAGGCCCAACACGATGGGGGGGACGAGGTGAGCGCGGGAGATTTTGTATTGCTGGACAAGTTGCAAAAATTGTTCCATGTCGAACCGGGGCATCGTGATCACGGTGGCTCCGTGATAGAGGCTGGCGTTCATGATGACCAACATGCCGTAAATGTGAAAAAACGGCAAGATGCCAACCAACACGTCATCGGCGCTGATGGTTTCGACGGGGGCTGTCTGGAGGATGTTGGCGATTAGATTCCGGTGGGTGAGCATGACCCCTTTGGGCAGGCCGGTGGTTCCGCTCGAATAGGGTAACACGACCAGGTCTTCGGCAGAGTGGATGCCCGGATCGGGCACATTTCCATCACCTTTCAACAAAGCGGCAAAGGGGGTGGCCCCTTCCGCTTCCCCGAAGACGAAGACTTCTTCAACTTTTGAGTGTTTGGCCGCTTCGAGGGCTTTGTCCAAAAACATGGGGACGGTGAGCAGAAATTTGGCTCCGGAGTCGTTGAGTTGGAAGGCTAGTTCTTCGGCGGTGTAGAGGGGGTTGGCGGTGGTGTTGATGCCGCCCGCAAGGGATACCGCGTGGAAGGCGATGGCATATTCGGGGATGTTGGGGCTGTAGATTGCGAAGACATCGCCTTTTTTGAAGCCGCGCGCCAATAAACTGCTGGCGACCAGGCGCACGGCCCCGGCCAGTTGCCCGTAGGTGATCGTGCGTCCGCTGGGGCCGTCGATCAGGGCAGGTTTGGTGGGCATTTCCGCCGCTTTGCGTAATACGAGTGGGGTCAGCGGCACGTCGGGGATGGGGATATCGGGGATGGGACTGCGGAAAATCATGGGGCCTCCTGAGGGGGTGGGGTGGATAGGGGTACGTATTCAGTTTACAGGAGTTTGAAGCGGGGTGCAAGAATCAAAACAGCGTTACCGGAAATTGGGTAACGCTGTTTTATAAAATTCAGGTAACTACTCACCATGAGTAGCACGTTCCGAAAAAAAAGGATGGAAGGGGGGATGTACATCCCCCCTTCCATCCTTTTTTTTCGAGTTTTACATCTTCGTGTGTGAGTAATTACAAATTCAGGGAGTGGGGGGGTAATTATTCGATGACGTACACGATGCTGACATCCATCGTCACCACAAACTGGCCGGGGGTGATGGGCACGGAGAGGGAGGCATCTGCCGCATATCCACCGCCACCTTTGCCGCCGTAGATCGGGGTCGGGAAACCGCCATACATGCTGATGGATTGGATGTCACCGAGTTCGACTTCGGCAAGGTCGGCGAGTTCTTCGGCCTGGGCACGGGCATCGTCGACCGCTTTTTCGCGGGCTTCGGCGAGGGCGGCTTCTTTGTCAGAGACATCGAAGGAGATGCCGTTCACCGTGTTGGCCCCGGCGTCAATGGCGGTGCCGAGGATGTCGCCCAATTGTTCAAGGTCGCGCACGGTGATGTAAACGGTGTTATCGACGACGTATTTGCCATCGGTGGGTTGCCCGTTCACATCATAGTTTTGGGAAAACCACAGGCTGAAATTCGTGGTGCTGATGTCTTCCGCTTTGACACCCGCGGCTTTGAGGGCATCGATCACCGCCTGGGCGAGATCATTGTTTTCGGCCACGGCATCGCTGGCGACTTCGTTTTCACTGTGGACGCCCACGTAAATGTAGGCAATGTCCGGGGTTAGGGTGACTTCGCCATGACCGTTGATGTTGAGGGTGCGAAGGGGTTCGCTGGAGGCAGATTGCGCCACCGGAGCGGCCTGGGCAAAACTGTTGTAGGCGGCTACGGCAAAAATGGCGATAAAGGCAAGCAGGGCGAAAGAGAGAATTTTGTTACGCATAGGATGACTCTATTGAATTTCAAACAGGATGCTGACATCCACGGTGATGACAAACTGGCCGGGGGTAATCGGCACGGATGCGGCGGCTTCGACGGCCTCACGGACGGCGCCACCGTAGTAGGGGGTGGGAGTTCCGCCGTACATGCTGATGTTCTGGATGTCACCAAGTTCAACTTCGGCAAGTTCGGCGAGTTCTTCGGCCTGGGTACGGGCATCAGCGACCGCTTTTTCGCGGGCTTCGGCCAGGGCGGCAGTTTTGTCGGAGACATCAAAGGAGATGCCGTTGACACTGTTGGCCCCCGCGCCAATCGCGGTATCCAGCACTTCGCCCAGGGTTTCCAGTGCGCGCACGGTCACGAAAACGGTATTATCGACGACGTATTTTCCATCGGTCGGTTGCCCGTTCAGGTCGTAGTTTTGCGAAAACCACAGGCTGAAGTTGGTGGTGCTGATGTCTTCTGCGGCAATACCGGCGGCTTTGAGGGCATCGATGACTTCTTGCGCCTGTTCGTTATTTTCGGCCACGGCGGCTCCCGCTTCGGCGTTTTCGGTGTGGACGCCCACGTAAATGTAGGCCACGTCCGGGGTCAGGGTGACTTCCCCGTGCCCGTTGATGCTGAGGGTGCGCGGGGTGTCGGTGGTTTGGGTCGTGGGGGCCGCCTGAGCCAGGTTGCTATAGGCTCCAATGGCGGCGACGGCAATCACCGCTAAAAGGATCAGAGAGAGAATTTTGTTACGCATGAGGTACTCCTTATTTTGAGTTCGTTATTTGATGATCACCCAGCCTCCGGGCTGAATGTCTAAGGGTAGAACGCCTGACAGGGCAGGGAAGTTCCGCGCGTTCGTTAAAATTGGATGAGCATTCCGGCATAGACAACAGAGTTCCGTTGCACCCTGAGGCTTTGCGTCATCAAAGGGTGCGGGCCAGATTTGTCCCTTGTGTGAGGGTGGGTTTACCTGTAAAATCTACTAACAAATGTTCTAATCTGCAACCTTATGCCCATCAATTACCAACAAGTCCGCCAAAAAATTACAGAAGTGGGTGCCAAAGCCCCCGAACGCGTGGAACAACGCAAAACCCTGCTTGATCAGGCCACCGCGACCCTGGCAAAGTACACGCGCGAACTAGCCCCCCTGCGCGAGAAAGTCGAACGCGTCGCCAACCAGATTCCCAGTCTCCGGTGCGCCAAACCCGCGGAGGAACCGCTCACATTCACCCACGCCACCCCGTCTCTCCCCGAAAAAGCGTGTCTGCTCGCCATCGATGGGTCACAGATCGTGCCCAGCCGCCACGATCAAGTCGAATTTGGCCTGATCAACCTGGGTATGATTACCTTGCCATATGGCGGTCTCGGTCAAATTCAAGAAACTATCGAGAGTCAACTGTTGTTTGACGAAGAGTTGACCACCGATCAGGGGCGGATGAACGATCAGCAGATTTCTCTGCGCCGTGATTTGGGCGAACGCGTGCGGTTGGCGGAACTGGCGGAAACCCTACCCCGCCCCTTGTTCACCTTCACCGACGGGGGGCTAGAACTCTGGTTCGGGCCGGAAACCCAACCTGAAGGCGAGGCCACCTCTGTCAAAAAAACCCGCGACCAATACATTGAAGCCCTCCAAAAATTGCACGCGAGCGGAGCTTGTACCGCAGGGTACATTGACAAACCCAGCAGTGACATATTCCTTCGTCTGTTAGAGTTAGCGGAAATTGACGAAACCTCCATCACGCGCGAATGGCGCGGGGGAAAATATCGGTCCCTGCGCGATATTAACCTGTTTGAACGTTTGCTCCAACCCGGGGAACGCTCTGCCATCTACGCCATCCATTCCCGTCCCACCAAAGCGTACACTGGCCCAGTCGCCCTGCACTTCTTCTACCTCAACGTGGGCCGTGCGGAAAAGCCGTGGATCGCCCGTGTGGAAATCCCCCGCTGGGTAGTGGACAACGCCGACATGCTCGACCAACTCCACGCTTTTTTGCTTTATGAGTGCAACAAACTCGGCAACCGCCCCTACCCCTACATCCTCCACCGTAGTCACGAAATTGCCGTGGTCAAAATGGAAGAGAAAAAGCAACTCGAACAAATGCTGGCCCAAAGCGTTGGGATCTTTGACGGCGGAACATACAAACAAGGGCTAAAAGATTCTGGCGGACGGGGCGGCATAAAATAACGAGTTTGCGAATGCACATCCAATAAAATTTTGTGCGGTAAATAAGGAACCACCATGACTCAAAAAATCGAAATCGGACGACTTCTGCGCGCAAACACCAGTCAATTTGTGGTCGGATGCCGCGTCTCACAGGCAGATGCTCCCTCCTTCGGCGCGTTGGTACGCGTGGATTTGGGCGGCGGCTATCAAGTGTACGGCCTGATCTGGGACATTCGCATTGACGACGACGGCATCGTGCGCCAGTTGGTCACGGCGAATAACGTGGACGAAGACACCATTCGTGATAACCGCACCTTTCGGAATGTCCCCCTCGAAATGGGCGTCCTCGCTGTTGGCTACCGGGAAAATGGCGACGCAAGTCGCGGCATTGTCCGTCACCTCCTCCCCCCGCGTCCCCCCCTCAGCCTGGACGTGATCTACCTCTGCAATGCGGACGAACTCCGCGAATTCACCTCCGCCGGGCGGTTTGGCTACTTCCGCCACCTTCTCCGCAACGCCGATGTTCCCGTTGGCGAACTCCTCGCCGCCCATCTCAAGCAAGCCCACGAAGCCCACTGCGCGGCAGGGAATCTGAAATGGTCAGAACAGGCAACAAAAGAGTTGATCGTGCTCTTGCGGGATGATTATTCAACCTTGATGGCGGTGCTCAGTGCGGTAGGCGACGCATTGGAAATTTAGATTTTTGATTTCTGATTGCTGATTACCCTTTTTAGACAGGAGATCGAAAATGGATGCAGAGATACTGAAAAAACGAACAAAGAAATTTGGATTGGAAATTATCAAAATTGTTGAGCGACTGCCCAATACAAAAACAGCGGATGTAATTGGCAGACAATTGCTACGATCTTCGACTTCTGTTGGAGCTAATTACCGATCAGCATGTCGAGGGCGATCAAAAAAAGAATTCATTGCAAAAGCTGGTATTGCAATTGAAGAAGCAGACGAGTCAATGTATTGGATGGAATTACTAACAGAAGCTGGGCTTGTCCCTGAACATCATCTATCCCCTCTCCACAAAGAAGGAAATGAAATTGTTGCTATCTTGACAGCCTCTGTGAAAACTGCCAGTCAAAATTTACGCGAGAAATGAATATGCTACCAACCAATAACACCCAATCAGCAATCAACACTCAAAAATCCGCAATCGGCTACATCGTCGGCGGCGGGCTGAAAGAAAGCTTCCGCGTCCGGCTCACCGTTCCTTCGCAGGATGTGCAAGAGGGCGCGTTCGTCGTCATCGAAAGCGGCGACTGGCTGTTTTACGGCCTCGTCACCGACCTCCAACTCGGCGCGACCGACCCGCGGTTCGCCGACGAACAAGAAACCCGCCTGCCTGAAAAATACGCCGCGCTCCTCCACGGCCAAACGCTCTTCACCAACCTGGAAGTTCTCCCCTCCCTCATGCTCGAACGCGGCCCCGACTTTGGCACCCCCGCCTACCAGCGCTGGATCGAGGCGATTGACTCCGGCCTGCACGAACAACCCCGCCCCGTCCCGGTCAAAACCATCCCGCCCCACCACTCCCCCGTCCGCCTCGCGGGGGAAGGCGATCTAGCGGAGATTTTCGGCAAGGAGGAGAAAGGGAAGTTCGTCATCGGCACCACGCGGGAGCAGGATTTGCCCGTCCGCATTGACCTCGCGAAGTTCGTCCAACGCTCGTCCGGCATTTTCGGGGCAACCGGGACAGGGAAATCGTTCCTCACCCGCATCGTCCTCGCCGGGCTGATGCACTACAACGCCGCGTCCGTCCTCGTGTTCGACATGCACAACGAATACGGTCTCGACGACATCGCCTCCGACACGGGCAAGCGGGTGATCGGGCTGAAAAGCAAGTTCGCCGCGCGGGTGCGGATCGTCGGGCTGGGGCGCGGCGGCACGATCCGGGGCATGATGCCGGACTTCAACCTGGAAGTCCCGATGAGTGCGATCATGCCCGAAGACATCGAAATGCTCTCGCGGGAACTGAACCTGAAAGAGACCACCGCCACCACCCTCGAAGCCCTCGTCACCACCTTTGGCCGGGATAAATGGTTTGCCGCGTTCAAAGACATGACACAGGAAATGGTGGTGAACGACGACGGAAAACGTGTCCCCGCGCACGGCAGTGTGGCTGAGTGGGCGAACGAAAACGGCGTGAACGTGATGGCCGCGGAGGGTCTGCACAATAAACTGCGTCGCGTGTTCAACCTCGATTACATCGTCGAACAGCCTGCCGAAGATGGCATTACGCAAATCATCGAAACGCTGGAAGCCGGGCGGCACGTGGTGTTGTCGTTTGGGCACCACGAGGCTGACCTGGATTATCTGCTCGTCAGCAACCTGCTCACCCGCCGCATCCGTAACGCGTGGGAACACCGCACGAACGATTACCGGAGCAACGGCAAAGAAGAACCCCGCCCGCTCGTGATCGTGGTCGAAGAAGCGCACAAACTCCTCAACCGCGAAATGGCCGGGCAAACCACCTTCAGCACCATCGCCCGCGAACTCCGCAAATACTACGTCACCCTGCTGATCGTGGATCAACGCCCCTCGCAAATTTACGACGAAGTGATGTCCCAACTCGGCACCCGCATCTCCGGCTGGCTGGGGGACGACGACGACATCCGCGCGGTCCTCTCCGGCCTGGCCGGGCGCGACGCCTTGCGCGGGATGCTGGCGCGGTTACAGCCGAAGGAGGAGGTATTGTTGTTGGGGTGGGGTGTGCCGATGCCGTTGCCGGTGAAGTCGCGGCGGTATGATGATCGGTTTTGGGCGGAGTTGATGGGGGGGAAGGATATTGGGGGAGCGGCGAGTGTCCCGGCGCGGGAGGATGATTTGTTGAGGGATTTGGGGTTTTGAAACGCCCCAACACCATTGTAAACAGTATCAATTTTTGATATTATCACATGGACAGTAAACACCTAAAAACCCTACAAGCGATATTTGAAAAACCAGAGAGAGCGAATATTCCCTGGCGCGATGTTGAAGCCTTGTTGATTGCATTGGGCGCGGAGATTTCCGAAGGGAATGGTTCCCGCATCCGCGTGGCGTTCAAAGGGGTTCGGGCTGTATTTCACCGCCCACATCCGCAGAAAGAAACCAACAAAGGCGCTGTCAAATCGGTGCGAAGGTTTCTGGAAGCGGCAGGAGTAAAACCATGATGGAATATAAAAGTTATATTGGTAAAGTAGAAATTGATGAGGAAGCTGGCATTTTGTATGGGGAGGTGATCAATGTCCGCGATGTCATTACCTTTGAAGGGACAAGCGTCGAGGAAGTTCAGAAAGCCTTTCGAGAGTCGGTGGATGATTATCTTGAATTTTGCGCCCAACGCGGGGAGGCCCCGGAAAAACCGTTTTCTGGCAAATTTGTGGTGCGCTTACCCACTGAGTTACATCGGAAGGCGTACATTCAAGCAAAATTGGCAGATAAAAGTTTAAATGGTTGGGTGACGGATGTTTTGCAGGCGGTGTTACAAGATTGAACGTGACAACAACCGCGCGGGAGGATGATTTGTTGAGGGATTTGGGGGTTTAAGGTATTCAGAAATTTGGAAGTGTTACAATTTCGACAAGCAATCTTTCCAGGTAGAACATTTTGTTTGATCAAATTCTTCGCCAAATTCGAGAAAAGGTTCGCAATCGTCAGTATGTGATGACTATCCATGCTGAGGATGAAATGAATGACGACGGAATGAGCATTTTCGACGTTGAAAGTATTATTTTTACAGGTCAGATCGTCGAAAGGCAGAAAGACACCGACAGTGGCGAATGGAAATATGTAATTGAAGGCGAAACATTAGCTGGCCGACCAGGAAATGCCGTCACAAAAATAAGTCTGACAGGCAAAGTTGTGTTCATCACCGTTTGGCTTGTGTAAAAGGTGAATCTTATGGAAGAAGAAATCATTTGCGATATTTGTGGAAAATCCGGTGCCCGCGTACGGCACATCAGCCGGAGTTACGGCAAAGGCGACAACCTCCTTATCATTGAAAACGTCCCCGTCATCAGTTGCCCCCATTGCGGAGAAAGCTATCTGACCGCCGAAACCCTGCACGAAATCGAGCGCATTAAACTCCACCGGAAAAGTCTGGCCGTGGAGCGAAATGTCCCCGTCGCAATCTTTGCCTGATATGTTACCCCAACTCCCCCCCGACCAAAAACGTCTCCTCCTCCGCCACATCCAGGACTACTTCTACCAGGAAAACGGCGAAGAACTCGGCCTCCTCGCCGCTGAACGCTTCCTCAACTTCGTCACCTTTGAACTCGCCCCCGCCTTTTACAACCTCGGCGTGCAGGACGCCAAAAAACTCATCCGCCAGCAGGTGGACTCCCTCGAAACCGAACTCTCCATCTTAGAAAAGCCCATCAATCCCTCCAAACGAAAGTAAGGAACTTCTCCCAAAAACGACCCCAATCTCACCCATTGGGGTTCTTTTTTTATCCTCGCGTTTTCTGGAGATTCCCCATGAGCCTGCCCCTTGAACAAACCCTGCTTCGCGTCCCCTTCTTCCCCGATCCCCTCCCCAGCCCCCCCATCCCCCTCACCGGCGGCATCACCAACCGCAACTTCCGCATCGACCTCCCCGACGCCTCCTACGTCCTCCGGCTGAGTGGCAAAAACACCGACCTCCTCGGCATCCACCGCCCCACCGAACGCGACGCCAACACCTTCGCCGCCTCCATTGGCATCGCCGCCGAAGTCGCCTACTACATCGAACCCGAAGGCTACCTCGTCACCCGGTTCATCGAAGGCCAACCCCTCCCCCCGGAAATCATCGGACAAGAAACCTGGCTCGCGCGGGTCGCCACGTCCCTCCGCCGCTTCCACACCGAAGCGCCCCCCCTCGCCAACACCTTCGACATCTTCCAGGTCATCGCCACCCTCACCCGCATCGGGCAAGAGCACCACGGCTCGTTCCCCGATAACTTTGATTGGCTTATGGAAAACGTTCGGGCCGTAGAAGCCACTTTTGCTCGCGTTGCCCCGAACGCCACCCCATACACCCCCCACCCCTGTCACAACGACCTCCTCAACGGCAACTTCCTCAACCATGCCGACACCCTCATTATCCTCGACTGGGAATACGCGGGCATGGGCGATGTCTTCTTCGACCTCGCCAACTTCTCCCACCACCACGCCCTCACCGATGACCAAATCCGCTATTTCCTAACCCAATACTTCGGCGAATGCCCCCCCGCACATTTCGCCCGCCTCAAACTGATGGAACCCCTCTCCGACCTGCGTGAAGCTCTCTGGGGCACCATCCAAACCGCCATCTCCACCCTCGACGAAGACTTCCCCGGCTACGCCCGTCAGTGGTACCAATCCGCCACCCAATCCTTCCAAGACCCCCGCCTCCCCGCGTGGCTCAACGAAATCTCCTAAACAACAGCATTTTGAACGAAGGCTTTTCGTAGTCGAAGGTTACGCCGCGCAACCCGCATCCTTCGACTACGCTGGACTTAGGTAACTTCAACCGTTGAGTTAATTGCCGCTCCGCTCAGAGCCTGCCCTGAACGTAGGTGAAGGGATGCTCCCCTTACTCATTACTTATCACTTATCACGCATCACGTTTCACGCCTCACCCCCCAGGAGTCCCCATGTCCGACACCCCCACCTCCCCCTCCTTCCCCACTCAAGCCCGCGTCGTCATCATTGGTGGCGGCGTCGGCGGGGCCAGCATCGCCTACCACCTCACCCTCATGGGCTGGACCGATGTCGTCGTCCTCGAACGCGACGAACTCACCAGCGGCTCCACCTTTCACTCTGCGGGCCTCGTTGGCACGCTCCGCACGGATGTCAACCTGACCAAAATGATCCGGTACAGCACCGACCTCTACCGCCGTTTGAAAGACGAAACCGGATACGATCCCGGCTGGCGCGAGGTGGGAAGTCTCCGGCTCGCCTCCTCCCCCGAACGCCTCGTCGAACTGAAACGGCAGGTCGCCCTCTCCCGGTCGTTTGGCCTCCCCCTCGAACTCCTCACCCCCAAAGAAGCGCATGATCTCTTCCCGATCATGACGCTCGACGATGTCGAAGGCGCGGTGTACCTCCCCACCGATGGCTTCCTCGACCCCAGCGGGTTAACGTTTGCCCTCGCGGCGGGGGCGAAAGCGCGCGGGGCACGGTTCCTCACGCACACCCGCGTCCAATCCATCCAACTCAAAGACGGGGCCGTCCACGCCGTTGTCACCGATCAGGGCACGATTCAGACCGAGATTGTGGTCAACGCGGCGGGGCAGTGGGCGCAGGAGATCGGGCGCATGGTCGGGTTGAACTTCCCCATTGTCTCGATGGCGCACCTCTACCTGATCACCGAAAAAGTCGAAGGCGTCACCCCCGACCTGCCCACCATGCGCGACCCCGATCTGCTGATCTACTACCGGCAGGAAGTGGGCGGGCTGATCGCAGGCGGCTACGAACGGGACCCGAAAGCGACCTTCCTCGACGGCATCCCGCAGGATTTCAACAACAAACTGCTCGCCCCGGACTGGGACCGGTTCACCCCACTGATGGAGAACCTGATCCGCCGGGTGCCCGCACTGGAAACGGCTGGGGTCCGGCTCCTCCTCAACGGGCCGGAAGGGTTCACGCCGGACGCGGAATATCTGCTGGGGCCAACGCTGGTGAAAGGGTTCTGGATCGCGGCCGCGTTCTGCGCGCACGGTTTGGCCGGGGCAGGCGGGATCGGCAAAGCGATGGCGGAGTGGATCATCGAAGGGCACACGGAATGGAATCTCTGGAAATTGGACGTGCGCCGGTTCGGATCGAATTACGCCAGTCAAGCCTACACCCTCGCCCGCACGGTGGAAACCTACGCCAAATACTACGACATCCACTACCCGAACGAGGAACGCAAATCCGCCCGTCCGTTGCGTATGTCCCCCGCCTATTACCGGTTGCGCGACCTGGGCGCGGCCTTCGGCGAAAAGACAGGGTGGGAGCGCCCGAACTGGTTTACCTCGAACGAGGAGGGCAAGGGCGGCAAAGGCAAACTCGACGAGGGATGGTACTGGCCGCGCGGCTGGGCGGCAAAAAACTATTCCATCGCCATTGAAGTGGAACATCTCGCGACCCGGGAACGGGCAGGGTTGTTCGATGAAACGTCGTTCAGTAAGTTTGAGGTGCGCGGGGCGGGGGCGTTGGGACTGCTCCAAGCTTTGTGCGACAACGATGTGGATAAGCCTATCGGCTCGATTGTCTATACGCAGATGCTTAACCCGCGTGGGGGCATCGAATGTGATTTCACCGTGACCCGGCTGGGGGTGGATCGGTTTCGGATCATCACCGGGACGGCGTTCGGGGAGCATGATCGGTCATGGATTCGCCTGCACGCGCCCGAGGACGGGTCGGTGGTCATTGAAGATGTCACGTCCGCGTACGCCTGTATCGGGATGTGGGGGCCGCGCGCCCGGACAATTTTGCAGAAAGTGACAAAATCGGACGTGTCGAACGTCGCTTTTCCGTACATGACCGCGCAAAATATCGCGGTGGGCGATGTCCCTGTGCTGGCGGCGCGGGTGACGTATGTGGGCGAACTCGGCTGGGAGTTTTACGCCCCGATGGAGTACGGACAAAAGTTGTGGGATACGTTGTGGGAGGCCGGGCAGAGTGAGGGGATGGTCGCGGGCGGGTATCGCGCCATTGATTCGCTCCGGCTCGAAAAGGGTTACCGCTATTGGAGCGGCGAGATCAGCCCCGATTACACCCCCTACGAGGCTGGGATGGGGTTTGCTGTCAAACTGGATAAAGGGGATTTTCTCGGACGGGACGCGCTGGTCCAGCAAAAAGCGGAGGGCCTCCGCCGCAAACTGTGTTGCCTGACCCTGGCCGATTCAACGGCCATTGCCCTGGGCAACGAACCGATCCGGCAGGGGGAGCAGGTGGTCGGGTGGGTGTCCTCGGGCGGGTACGGGTACTCGGTCAGAAAGAGCATCGTGTACGCGTATTTGCCCATCGCCCTTTCCGGGGTTGGCAATGCGTTCGCGAACGGGTTCGATGTGGAAATTTTTGGGGAGCGTATCCCCGCGGAAGTGGTGCGGGAGCCGTTGTTCGATCCGAAGGGGGAACGGGTTAAGGCGTAAGGGGCTTCACCAGATACAGTTCCCCCCGTTCAAATCCCCGCCCTTCATAATATAGTCGCGTCCCCACCGCGGCGATGACCGCGAGCCGCGCGAAACCCCGTGCCCGAGCGATTTCTTCTGCCTGCGCGATTAACTCTGTCCCCAGGCCGATGTGCTGGGCCGCGCCGTCTTGCTCGTCCCCCACGGCAAGCGATTGCCCGTACACATGCACCTCCCGGATGATCGCGGCATCCGCGAGGTCGCGTAACCCGGTTGGGGGCGCGCCCCGCGCGGGCAACGATAACCGCAAGAACCCGGCCAGTTTGTCGCTGGGGGTGACGAATGACAGGAAATGTTCCTCCGCGTGGGCGGTGGGATACGTCAGGTCGTCGAATTTCAGATCATCGGGATTCACGCGTTCTTTCCCCACTTCCCGGCAACGGACACATTCACATTTTTGGCCGCGGCGTTTGAGTTCGGCGTGGACGTCCATCCGCAAACTGGTGCGCCGATTGCCGTCCACCACGTTTGTGGAGGGGATGTCGCGGATGACGCGATTCACGCGGCAGTAGCGGGGGATGGTCGTTTTTACGTCGGCGATCAGGTGGACAAGTTCGTCCGTTTCGTAGGGGTGAAACTCGCCGCGGAGCCAGACATCGTACAACTCGGCGTTGGCGAGCAGTTGGTTGGGGTAGATTTTGATCTCGTCCGGGCAGAACCCTTCCCAAAGCCGGGTGAAGTCTTTCCGGTCGCTGTCGGGGGTCGCGCCGTGCAGGTTGGGCATCCAGTGGAGGACGATTTTGAATCCACCCGCGCGGAGCATGGCCGTCGCGTCGAGGGTTTCCTGCACGGTGTGGCCGCGCTGGTTGATTTCGAGGATGTGATCGTCAAAGCTTTGCGCGCCCATCTGCACTTTCGTGACGCCGAGATGTCTTAGCCAGGCCAGTTCGTCCGGGGTGACGTGATCGGGGCGGGTTTCGATGACGAGGCCGACGTTGCGGTGTTGGGCGGTTTCGTTGAACTGTTGGGCGGCGAGGAGGTCGGCGTGGTAGGAGAGGAGGGGGCCGTGGTCGGGGGGGGAAGGGAGTTGGAAGGAAGGGAACTCATCGGAATTCGTAGGAATTGGGAGGATTTCGGGAGAAGCGTTCGTAGTGGCGATTTCAATCATTTCGGCACGGCTGAAGTCGTCACTACTGGATTCGTTCAGGGCCTGAAAACAGCGGAGGACAAACCATTCCTGGTAGTCGCGACGGTAGGAACTCCACGTACCGCCGAGGATGAGGAGTTCGATTTTGTCGGTCGGGTGGCCGATGGCTTCGAGGGCGGTGAGGCGGTCGCGGACTTGGGTGTAGGGGTCAAACTGGTGTTGGAGGGCACGCCGCGCGCCAGGTTCATCGGGGAGGTAGCTTTTGGGCATCCGCCAGTCGGTGGGGCAGAAGATGCACTTGCCGGGGCAGGGGTAGGGTTTGGTGAGGACGGTGACGGTGGTTACGCCGGAGAGCGTCCGCATGGGTTTCATGCGAAGGCGGGCGAGGAGTTTGGGGTCGGGGTCGAGTTCGCCCAGTTCGACGGCTTTGTTGTAGGCGGCGATCAGAAATTGTTTGCCGACGTAGCCCCCGCCCTCGCCGGTCAACGGGTGGCGTTTGATGGCGTCAAACACGGAGACACCCGCGCGCACGTCAAGGAGCGCGGCGTAGGCGGCCTCCATACGTTCGGGGGTGTATTGGCGGGCCTGCCACCAGGCTTCGCGTTGGGCGTGGAATTGGGAGTCGGAGAACATAATTGATGCGTGATACGTGAATGGTTATGGGCGGATTTTGGGGCGGGTTTCGTAGAGGTCGGTTTGGGCGTTGGGGCCGTCGAGGAGGAGGACGAGTTTGTTGAGGAGATTGCGACCTATGAGAATATCTTCGCCTTGATCATCCCCAATGACAAAATTATTGGAAATCCGTAATTGGTCAAACAAAATGTCTATTTGAAAAACAGGGAGTTCTCTTTTGGGGCCAGATATTCCTCGAACCTTTGTCGTATAAAGAAGTGGTGGGTCAAGAACTTGCAGCACCTGCAGAGAAAAAATAGTCCCATCTGAGCCGGTATCGAGTAAAGCTGTAAACACATCTGGAAAAGGGCGTTCTTCCGGTAATGCAATTCGGATGGAGACGGATGGGGCAGGTGGATAAAAGTCTTGAGAAAATGAGAATTTCATACTGATTCGAACCGATAATTAACGACACGCACTTCGCTTCGCTCTTCAATTGGGGTAATCAAAACAGCCGTTTTCCCGTACTTTCGTCGGACGCGATTGATCAAGGTCTGCTCATCGTCATCTGTATCAACCACCTCACGCTGGTGAACAGCAACAAATTTGGAGAACGATTGTCGAGTTTTGAGGGGTTGAGCAAACCACCACTCCGATTCATCGCGAATTTTGTTGCGTTGCGCCTCCCATCGGGCGCGTTTCACCGCCTCGGAGATCCAGGCTTCCACCGTCATATCACTCTGTTTTGCCACTTCTTTTAGCTCTGCGGCCAGGGGTTCATCCAAAACAATGCGTGCCATCGCAATCATCTCCTTGTATAATCTTCCTTGTGAAACCGGAAACCATACAAAAACTCTTAACCATCAACCGTCAATTTTACCAGACCTTTGCCGCGGATTTCGATGCCACGCGCCAACGCCTCCAGCCGGGGGTGGATCGGATGCTAGATCTGATCCCCACCAATGCCCGGATTCTCGATCTCGGCTGTGGCAACGGGGAACTGGCGCGGGAATTGGCGCGGCGCGGGTTTGCGGGGGAGTATGTGGGGGTGGATTTTAGTGAGGGGTTGGTGGAAAGGTGTCAGGTGTCAGGCGAGGAGGTGTCAGGGGGCAGGTATCAGTTTCGGGTGGCGGATTTGACCGCGCCGGATT
>JABWBV010000064.1 GCA_013359445.1 Anaerolineales bacterium
GTCCGAAGGGGACACCAGATGCAGGCCGAGAAAGGCGAGGAACAGCGTCCAAAAGGCGAGGGCGATCATCAGGAGGGCGAGGGCGGAGCGGTTGAGGCGTTGCATTAACGGATAGTATATTCGGTTTCTTCCTTTCTCGTCATCCAATATACCGCGTACCCCGCGGGCCAGTGGGAATCATTCGTGATTCTTGTATAACATTCGATGTCGAAGAACGGCCCGAACCGCCGCTCGATCTCGCCCGGCTCGCAGGCTATGCTGTGAAAGAAAGGCCGCTCCCACCAGCGCGGTGCCCACTCGAAGCAGAAGATCAAAAACTGGCTCTGCGCGTGCGTGAGCGGGAGGACGTTCTGCAAATAGCGAGCGCGGTTCGGCGGAGTCAGATCGTCAAATGTGCCGTAGTCCACCAGCAGATCGAATGGGCCGGCGACGTGCTGGAGATGGGTGAGATCGTCCTGCACGAAATTCACTTGTACCCTGGCCTCCGCCGCGCGCTTGCGCCCCAACTCAACCGCCGCCGCCGCAAAATCCACGCCGGTCACGTCGAAGCCGCATTGGGCAAGGAAGATGCAATTGCTCGCGGTGCCGCTGCCGAGGTCAATCGTCTTGCACGGTTGGATGCGCCCGGCCTCGACCAGTTCGACCAGTTCCTTGCGCGGGCCGATGTCCCACGGGGCGCGGAAACGGCCATAGATGAGTTCGTAAAACAGTTTCATTTTGCCCTTTCAGCGATCCTTTCTCGCGCTGCTAAACAATCTTTTAGGCACCAGGATCGTGGTTGTAGAACGATGACAGGGATCGTTCGTTGCGTAAAACTTTCGAACGCCCGAAAGACCGGTTCGAAGCGACTAACACTTCATGCCGTCATTCTTGCGGCTTTGACGTACTGGTTCGCCACAACCCGACCGCAATCAACGCCTGGACGGTCGCCATGACCCAGTGCGTAGATGCGGAGGTATCCGTGAACTGACCGTACAGGCTGGTCAGCGCGTGCAGGGCAAAAAAGGCGGTCAAACCGAGCGCCACGCCGTTGCGCGCCTTCGACGGCTCCGCGTTGCGAACCAACCAGGCGATCAGTCCAAGCCCAATGTAGGATACGCCAAAGAACCGCACCATCATGGACAACATGCCTGGCATCTCATCCGTGAGCAACCCTGCCGAGGCGGCCACGGGGGCCAGCCACGCAAACAGACCAATCGCGATTCCATAGATCGCTGCGATGGTGAACATGACATTGAGTTTCATTTTTTTCTCCTTTTTTCGGAAACTTCATCCTGATTTTTCAGAAGTAAGCATTTTCTTCGCCATGGATTTGACAAAAGAATCGCCCGCGTTCAACCGTGGGAACGGCGCGGCGGGGACAGGCACGCCCAGAAAATTACAGAGCGACTCCCAGCCTTCGCGCACCTCGAAGATCAGCAGGCGGTCTGGCGGCACGGTGCGCTTGACTTCCTCATTCCAGGCGTTGAAAACGGCTTTGGTGTATTCGCGTTCGTGGGCGCGTCCCTGAAAAAGACCCTGATGGACGACGCGCCGCGCAAATTGGTCCACCTTGGGGAAGTCTCCGAGCCGCCTGGAAAAAATCCCCAGAAAACGCGCAAGCGGATAGACAACGGCAGGGATGTCTGCCAGGATGGTTTTGGCGGCGCTGTCGTACCATTTGTCCGCGTCGCGCACGGTCAGGATGACTTTCGCTTCGGGGTACTGCCGCATGAACTCGCGATAGTAGAGTGCGGCGGGAAAATCAAGGCAGGATTGGTAGCCCGCGAATAGTGCGTCGTAATTAGGCGTTTCACCCCGTGCGAGTTTTTCCCACTCTGGCAGGCGTTCGGGCTTTTTCATCAACTCGAACATGTGATAGCACTTACCGAAGCCGAGTTGTTCGAGCGCGGCTTTCGTTGACTCCGTGCCAGTCCTGCCAAACCCGGCCCCGATGACTTTCAATGGTTGATTGCTCATTTGGGTCTCCTTTTCCAATCAATTTTCTAAGCCTCGGCTCTTGCTACAACCCCCTTCGGCGCGGTTTGCAAGCGAAACGTGTAAACAACGATGGCGAGCAGGATACTCGTCCCCATGATCGGCGCGAACACCTGCTTGATCGGCGCGGACTGCTGCATCAGCCCGACGACGAACCCGACCAGCCCAAGGTTCATCCCCCAAAAGAGGGCGTGATCCGCCCACGGCCACAAGGAACGCCGCTCCGCCACGACCTCGTTGACCAGGCCAAACAACCCGTTCGTCATCACCCCGATGAACATCGCGTGATCCATCGCAAAAATCATCCACGAGGGAATCAGCCCAAAATTCGGCGGGTCGCCGTACGCGCCGGTGATGAAGTTGACAATCAAGTAGGTAATCAGCGCAACGTTGGCGACCAGGAAGAGGGCGCTGACGGCATAGTGCCGCGCCGGGCCGCCCGCCGGCCAGGGCACAGCCAGCATCTTCGGCCCCATCCGCACGAGATAAATGAGGATGCCGATGACCTGGAACGGGATGTACAGCCCGATCAGCATCGAGTTGTTCGCCAGCGCGCCGAAGGTGATGATCACCCCGCCGAGGAACGGCAGGATCACCTGCGCCCAGCCCGCTTTACTGGCAGGTTGCCGCGCCGCCTCCGGGGCCAGCCGCCACTCGCTGAGGGCCATCCCCGCCAGCACCAGATACCCCACCACCATCGTGGTCGGGTGGGTGACGAACAGGCCACTGGGCAGGGAGCGCAGGCCGCCCTTGAACCAGATGCCCAGTAGCACGCCCAACAATGCGCCGATGGTCAGCGTGGTGGCGGCGGCGAACATGCCCAACCGCGGCGTGCTGAGGGGCGCGCCGCGCAGTTGCGCGATCAGCCAGACGTAGAAACCGGCAATCGCTATGAGCGTCAGGCTGCCCCCGGCCAGGCGGAGATCGAGGTTGCTGATGTAGAACGCATACGTGTAGAACACGATGGAAAGGACCCCCACGATGCCCAGCCCGCGCGGGGCGGCGGCCCGCCAGCCAGTCACCGGTTGCCCGTCGGAGAAAATCCACAGGCAGGCGGCGATGAAACCGAGGGTGATCCAGCCCAACGTCCCGGCGTGGACATGGGCCATGAGCCGGGGCCGCTCGAAATCCACCAGGTCGAGGCCATTCAGGATACCGATCCCGACGGTGAAGGTGAAGATGATCAAGCCGGCTTGCAGGAGAAGTTTGATCTCATTTCGGAAATGGGTAGTTTGGTTGGTCATGGTGAAACTCCATTTGTACTCCGTATTGCGTATTGCGTATCCTGACGCAATACAGGATATCTGCTCAGGCGGCGGTTGCCTGGACGCGCTTTTGTCCCATTGCCCCGGCTAGCGCCACGCCCGCCAGCAGGCCGAGAATCAGATTCAGCACGTTGGCAAGATTGACGGCGGAGTTGGAACACCCGCCGGGGCAGTAAAAGAAAAGCGTGCCAACGCCAATGCCCAGCCAGAACAGCGCGTTGAGGGCGAAGGTCGCCATCAGACCGCCGCGGCTGCCATGCGAGGCCGCATACAGGGCATACGCCCAGCCCGCGAGAAAAGCCGCGTAGCCCAGGGTGAATGTGACCAGTAAACTGCCTTCGGTTGCATTCGAATAAAAGCCTGCCGTGGCGTCAATCAGCGCCCGCCACAATTGGCTGAGCCAGGCCAGGGCGGCGAGCGCCAGAGCGCCGTTGAGGGAAGTGCAGGTTTTCATGGGGGGCTCCTTTGCGTTGTGAGACCTTCGGGGTTCCGAAGGTCTGGCTCAGCGTTACTTGACCGACGCAATGAGATAAGCGTACAACGCGGCCAAATCGTCGTCGGTCATCTTGGCGGCGTTCTCCCATGGCATCGCCTCCGGGAAAGGCACGCCATCGGGCTTGACGCCGCTGTGCATCATCTCGACGAACTGCTCCAGCGTCAGTTCGCCGACCAGCGGGCGTGGGTTGGGGATGGCTTCAGTGACCGAGGTGGCCGGCTTGCCGGTCATGTCCGGCCCGTGACAGCCGCGGCACTCGTCGTAGGTGGCAACGTATTTGCCGTACTCGGCGGTGGTGCCCTGCGCCGGGGCGGTGATCGCCTCCGTGGCCGGTTCCGGCACCGTCCCGAACATGCCAGCGCCGGCCATGACGGCCCCGATGAAGTTGAGGTTGTCGCCAGTCGGCAGGGTCGTTTCCACTGGCGGCAGCGAGCGCAGATAGGCGATGATGGCTTCGGTATCCTCGTCGTTCAACTGTCGGTACGGCATGAGCGACATCATCGCCAGCGCTCGACCATCCTTGTTCACCCCATGGCGCAGGGCGCGGAAAATCTCGCCGTCGCTGTAACCGCCCAGTTTGCCGCCGGGGGTCAGGTTCTCAGGTGTCAATTGGCCGATGAAGCCGAAACCTTCGACGCCGGTGAGGTCGTATCCACCGCTGAGAGGCGGCTGGCGGGTGGGTTTGCCATCCGGGCCAGGAGCGGAGTGACAGTCGACGCATGAGATGTTCACCAGATATTCGCCGCGGGCGATTTGCTCCGGGGCGCCGGCCACGGTAAGGTCGAGCGCGGCGGGCGCGGCAGGGAAGTACAGCATGGCGACGCCTTTGCCGCCCGCAAAAGTGATGGCGGCCAGAATCAACGTGAGCAGCCCCGCGCCCAGCCCGCCCGCAATTTTGACCCACAGGCGTTTGGCGCGCACGGCCTTTGACGTGAGCCTGCCTGCCCCGATGGTGAGAATGATTAGAATGATTAAGATGAAAATGTTGGTGACCATGTTTTCCTCCGAGTAAGTGGAATGAATGGATGATGACTTTGTGCGTGCCTAACTGTTTGTGTTCAGGGTTCAACCACCAGCACGCCTTCCATGCCCGCCGCCGCGTGGCCGGGCGAGCCGCAGTAGAAGGTGTAGCGGCCCGGTTCGGCGGGGGTGAAGGCAGCGTCGAAAGTTTCGTTGGCCGGCAGGGGCGCGTGGATGTCGAACTCGTCAATGTCGAAGGCGTGAGCGTAGCCGTCCTGGTTGACCACGTGCAGAGTCACCGGCTGGCCAGCTTTGACATGCACCTCATCCATCACGAAACTCATGCCGTCAGTCTTGATGGTGATACTGCCGTCGTCTGACCCGCGGGCAGTCAGTAGCAGGGTTAGGCTGAGCAGGACGCTTAAAACGAGGCCGGGCCATTTGATAAACCAACGTTTGGCCTTCCAAATGCGAAAAGTGAGCCAGCCAAACAGAACCACAAACGCGATCAGAACGAGAAACGAGATGAGGTTGCCAAACATGTATCCTCCTTATGGTGATACGGTTGCGCTAGCCGAGTGCAAGACGCGCCCCAGCCAGACACTCCAAATGGGAAAGAGCAAATACCAGCCCAATCCCCCCACGTTGCCAAGGTTGACGTGCCACGGCGGGTTGACATCGCTATCCACCCCGCCCAAGATACCGAAAATCGTAACCAGACCGAACACCATGACAATCCCCGTCATCTGCCCAAACTGCGTCAGCCGGCGCGGCCAGTGGCCGGTCTGCGCCGCCGCACGGTTGAACCCCAACACCCACAGGCCCAGGAAAGCGTTGCCGAAGGTCATATACAACGCGGCCAGAAAATAACCAGTGGTGGCTGATATGACTAGCCACGCGCCTAGCGTCACGATGAGCGCGCCAAGGACGGCGGCGGCCAATGCCAACCGGCTCCACCGGGGCAACTGCGCCCGATAAAAGGGGTGCACCAGCCACGCCAGTCCAGCGCCGAGAATCGCCGCCAGCGCAATGCACGCGTCATTGAGCGACCCGAAGAACCGGATCTTCAGGGTAAAGAACAGGGCAAGGAAAACGATCCCGGTGATCGTCACTGCGCCGATGGCGATGGCAATGCGGCCAACGGCGGTCGTTTGGAAACTCGTCGGTGTCATGATTCATCCTTTCAGCATAATCAGGGTGCGGTGAATGCCGCCAAGATTGAACGGCATCTGCGTCCAGTGATCCCCGTAGTCCGTCGTATGCCAGACATCGCCGTTGGCGAAGCCCGCGTACAGGTGGCCGGGCGCGGTAGGGTCGGGGAGGAGGGCGTAGGCCATATAATCCAGCGGAACAGGCAAACCGCCAGAGAGCTGTTCCCACGCGGCCCCACCCACCGAGCGGTAAATGTGGGCGCGGACGTTCCCGTCCATGTGCGCGGGGGGGGCGAATTCGCCTTTGAGCAGGTTCGGCAGTTCCGAGGCGGAGAGATACCAAACTTCGGGCCGGACCGGGTCGGCGGCGACCATCCAGCCGTATTTTTTGCCCAACCCCGCGCGAGGCTGCTGCCAGGTCTGGCCCCCGTCCCGGCTGAACGCCGCGCCCGCGCCGGAGCCGCCGCCCTCGTAGACCCAGTTCCCGTTCGTGGGGTGGAACATCAGGGAGTGGCAGTCCAGCAGCGCGCCGCGTACCGTTTTCCAGCTTTGCCCGCCATCTTCCGAGCGCAGGACGCCGCCGATTTCCATCCCGGCCAGGATGATCTTTGGGTCGGCGGGAGAAAGGGCGAGTGCCTGCACGTAGGGCCGCCAGTCGGGGGGTTCGGCGGGGGAGAACCACCACCATTTTCGGCAGGCGCGGAGGGCGGGGAGTTCTTTCCAACTTTCGCCCGCATCATGGGAGATGAAGAGGGAGACTGGTTTGCATCCGGCGTAAAGGGTGTTGGGCGCGTGAGGGCTGACGGCAAGGGATTTAACGGGGATTCCGGCAAGACCCACCGGCGTCCAGGACTGGCCCCCGTCCGAGGAGCGGTACACTCCTCCAGTTTGGGTTCCGGCGAAGACCCGGTGGGGAGTGCGCGAATCGGCGGCGAGGCAGTTGATCCGGCTGTTTTTGAACAGGTGTTGAACGTGCCATTGCCCGTTGGTAAATTCGGCGCGGGCGAGAGAATTTCCTGTTGCGGCGAGGAAGGTGGGGGTGTCCATAGCCTGATCATAAAAAAAGCCAGTCCCGTGTGTCACGAGACTCCCGTCACGATCATAAGGGATTTTTTGTCCCGAAAACGACCTAATCCCTTCCAAAAGATTAATCGTCACGATCACTCTTTTTTCATTCTTTGCACCGTACACGACGGATAGACAGGGACACGCCGGGTTTGTTATCCTTTTCACAAGATGACACGCTCCCAGGTCTTCATCATTGGCGAAACCCTTTATGCCGAAACCTTGACCCACTTGTTGGCAGACAGTGAGGAGGTAGAAATTGCCGGAACCGCAACGACCCCGGCAGAGGCCCTCCCCTCCCTACGCGAAAGCCCGCCAGATGCCCTCATTCTTGCCAGTATCGAAAAAACCAGCCTGGGCAGCCTCGACCTGCTCCTGGAAGCCTGCCCCGATGTACCCCTTCTTTGCACAAACCTGAACGATGCCAACGTGCAAATGTTTACCCATCGGAAGTTAAACGCCCGTTTTTCAACCTTGCTCGAAGCACTCACCCAAATCCCCCCTCGGAGATCGCATGAACCCTAAATTTTCTCGCCGTGATTTTCTCAAACTAACCGGGTTGACCGCCCTGAGTCTAGCCTTGACCCAAATAGAATGGAATCTGCTCCAACCGGTGGACCCAGGTAACCCCCTCGCCGCCTACCCTGACCGGGGCTGGGAAGAAATCTACCGCAATCAATACCGGTATGACACTTCATTCACCTACGTCTGCTCCCCCAACGACACCCACGCCTGCCGCCTGCGCGCCTTCGTCCGCAATGGGGTCATTCTCCGCTCCGAAACGAACTATGACGTAGCCAACTACAAAGACCTGTACGGCAACCAGGCCACCGCTCACTGGCACCCGCGCGGTTGCAAAAAAGGTCAGACGTTTCACCGCCGAGTGTACGGCCCGCACCGGCTCAAAGGTCCCATCATGCGCCAGGGCTGGAAACAATGGGCAGACGACGGTTTCCCATATCTGGATACGGCCAACCGCGACAAATACAAGTTCACCGCGCGGGGGCAGGATGAAATGCTGGCGGTCAGTTGGGATGAAGCCTTCGATTACCTCTCTCGCGGCATGATCGCGATTGCCACCCACTACTCCGGCCCGGACGGGGTGGACCGGCTCCGCGCGGATGGCTACCCCGAAGAGATGATCGCCGCCATGCAGGGGGCCGGGACCCGCACGTTCAAATGCCGAGGCGGGATGGGCTTGCTGGGCGTGATCGGCAAATATGGCATGTACCGCTTTTCCAACATGCTCGCCCTGCTCGACGAACATGTGCGTGGCGTGGACGAAGACAAGGCCCTCGGCGGGCGGCGCTGGTCCAATTACACCTGGCACGGCGACCAGGCCCCCGGCCATCCTTTCACCACCGGCTTGCAAGCCTCCGACTGCGACTTCAACGACCTTCGTAACACCCGCCTGCACATCCAATGCGGCAAAAATCTGGTGGAAAACAAAATGGCCGAGTCCCACTTCTTCATCGAAACGATGGAGCGCGGCGCAAAAATTGTCACCATCACACCTGAATACTCTCCTCCCGCGACCAAAGCGGACTACTGGATTCCTATCCGCCCCGCCACCGACACCGCCCTCTTCCTGGGCATCACCAAATGGCTGATGGACAACCGCAAATACGACGCGGATTTCGTCAAACGGTACACCGACTTCCCCCTGCTCGTCCGGGTGGATACGCTCGCCCGCCTGCACCCGCACGAGATCTTCCCCGATTACCAGCCCGGCCTGCCCTCAGACAGCCCGAGTTTCAAATTACATGGGATGACCGAGGAACAATATTCCACGCTGGGTGATTACGTGATCTTCGATGCCCGGCAACAACAACTGGTTGCCCTGACGCGCGATGACATGGGCGAAGCGATGGACGCCAAAGGTTTCGACCCCCAACTCGATTGGCGCGGCACCGCCACCCTGCTCGATGGCACAGAGATCGAAGTGATGACCCTCTGGAGCATGTACGACGAACATCTGAAAGAATACGATCTGGACACCGTCGCCGACATCACGAGCGCACCCAAAAACCTGATCGTCCAACTGGCGGAAGACATCGCCACCATCCAGCCCGTTGCCATCCACATTGGGGAGGGGATCAACCACTGGTTCCACGCCACCCTCGCGAACCGGGCACAATTCCTCCCCCTGATGCTGACCGGCAACCTGGGGAAACCGGGGGCGGGTTGCTATACTTGGGCGGGCAACTACAAAGCCGCCCTCTTCCAGGGTTCGCCCGAAACCGGGCCAGGGTTCAAGGGTTGGGTGGCGGAAGACCCCTTCCACCCCACGCTGGAAGACAACGTGGACGGGAAAGACATCCACGCCCACAGCTTTGCGCTGGATGAAGAACCCGCGTACTGGAATCACGGCGACCGCCCCCTGATCGTGGACACTCCCAAATACGGACGCAAGGTCTTCACCGGGCAAACGCACATGCCCACCCCCACAAAAGTCATTTTCCATACCAACGTCAACCTGCTCAACAACGCCAAACACCACTACGACATGATCAAAAACGTCAACCCGTTGATTGACCTGATCATCGCCGTAGACATCGAAATGACCGCCAGCGTGGAATATGCCGACTTCGGCCTGGCCGCCAATTCCTGGGCAGAGTTCACGGTCCCAGAAATCACCGCATCCTGTTCCAACCCCTTCCTGCAAATCTGGAAAGGCGGCCTCCCCCCCATCTATGACACGAAAGACGATGTAATGATCCTGGCTGAACTCGGCGCGGCCATTGGCGACCAACTAAACGATGACAGATTTCGCGATTATTGGAAATTTGCGTTGGAAAAACGCCCCGAAGTATATATCCAACGGCTGTTGGACTCCTCCGTCCCCACGCGTGGCTACACCTATGCAGACATCATGGATGGAAAATATGGCGAACCCGGCGCGGCCCTCATGCTCTTCCGCACCTACCCGCGCATCCCCTTCTGGGAACAACTCAATGATTCCGTCCCCTTCTTCACCGATTGCGGGCGGCTGGCGGCCTACTGTGACATCCCCGAAGCCATCGAATACGGCGAAAACATGATCAGCCACCGCGAAGGGCCGGAAGCCACCCCCTACCTCCCGAATGTGATCGTGACCGGCAGCCGGTTCGTGCGCCCCGACGATTACGGCATCCCCGAAGACGCCACCGGGTGGGACGAGCGCACGATCCGCAACATCGCCAAACCCTGGAGCGAAGTCAAACGCACCACCAATTTCCTGTGGGAACAAGGCTTCCAATTCTACTGCCTGACGCCCAAAACCCGGCACCGCGTCCATTCCTCGTGGAGCACCGTAGATTGGACGATCATTCTCGACAGCAACTTTGGCGACCCCTACCGGCAGGACAAACGTCTGCCTGGTGTAGGCGATCACCAACTCCACATCAACCCGCAAGCCGCGAAAGACATGAATATCGAAGACGGCGACTACGTTTACGTGGATGCCAACCCCGCTGACCGGCCTTACCGCGGCTGGAGCGAAGACGACCCCTTCTACAAAGTTTCCCGGCTGATGCTCCGCGTCAAATACAACCCGGCCTACCCGTACAGCATCATCATGCTCAAACACGGGCCGTTCATGGCGACAGAAAAATCTGTTCTCGCACACGAAACCCGCCCAGACGGGTTAGCGAAATCTGCCGGAACTGGCTACCAGGCCAACCTGCGATATGGCTCTCAGCAATCCATTACCCGCGACTGGTCCATGCCCATGCACCAAACCGATACCCTGTTCCACAAACAAAAAGCCGCCACCGCCTTCATGTTTGGTGGCGAGGCCGATAACCACGCACTCAACACCGTGCCCAAAGAAACCCTCGTCAAAGTGGTCAAAGCGGAAGATGGCGGGTTGAATGGGGAGGGCAAATGGGAGCATGTAAAAACCGGTTTTACTCCCGGACACGAAAATGAATTCATGGAAAAGTACATTGCCGGGCAGGTAATCACCGTTGCAGGCAAGAGTGAAGGGTAAAAGATGACAACACCGCCAAACCCCCACACCTGTTTCAACTGCAACCGGACCGAAGATGAAATTCCAGTCGTCAACTGGCATTATCGCGGACAGCCGTTTTTTGTCTGTTCTGCCTGTATCCCAACCCTGATTCACAAATGGGAGCAAGCAGTGATCAAATTGGAAACCCAACGGTCTGGAGAAAAACATGACTGACATTCCCCTCTACCTTGACGTCCCCGCCCCGGAAGAGACCGCGTTGCCACTCCACGAGGAAGACCCCTACGAGCTGGTCGGCATGGTTGCCCCCGGCGAACCGGGGCAACTCGAAGCCATGGCCGCCGCCCTCATCGAAGAATACATCCTGCTCGGCTGGCGTTCTAAACAACTGATGACGCTGTTTACCAATCCCTTTTACCTGGCCACCCACCGCATCTACCAGCAAAAAGGGGAGGCCTATGTGCAGGATTTAATTCAAGAACTTTGCACAAAGTGGAAAATTACAGGAGTTTGAGCAATTTGCGCTCGGTGGATTGAGAAATCCACCGCCGGATTTGTCAATCCGGCTAGAGCAGTTGCGATTTACGGATTAAAGAAGTTTGAGCAATTCATCCAGCGTCAGGTACGCTTGCCGAAGAATGGAGCGAAGTACATTCGGAGGCAAATCCCCTGGATGCACCGGCACAGTCACGGACAGATTTCCCCGTCTTAGACGCAAATGGCTCCCTTTCTGACGCGCCTGAACAAAACCCGCTTTTTCCAGCGCACGAACAACCTGATGAGATTTGAGTACAGGAACTTTAGGCATACGCGTGGACGGCTACATCTACTTTGAAACGAAAGATTTCAACAATTTGCTCTGCCATCGTCTGGCGCGGATCATCATCTGTAGGAACCGGGCGTAAGTAAGGCAACCCATCCTCGATAGCGCCTTCAATGTGTAAGGTAGCCGCTTCCAAGAGCATTTCTTTCGCTTCTTCAGGCGTTTCGCCCACAGAAGCGACATCCAACTCAAGACACAGAGTGCTAAAACCCTGATCTTCTTTGAGAGTCACACCGGTAAAAGAGAACATACACACTCCTTTGTTTTGGTGTGAGTATAACATAGCGCAGAATGCAAATAAACAAGGAATATAAAACCATGAACCCACCTGAATTATGCCCCGTTTTTGGTGACAAGGAGTAATCCATGGCAGAAGTCTACAACTGGCACTTAGGCCGCCCCATGGCCTACGTCTACCCTGAAACCCACCCCCAACGGCAATTCGCCGCCGTGTTCAACATCAACCGGTGCATCGGTTGCCAAACCTGTACCGGCGCGTGCAAAGCCACATGGACCTTTTCCAAAGGGCAGGAGTACATGTGGTGGAACAACGTCGAATCCAAACCCTACGGCAGTTATCCCAAATATTGGGATGTGAAAATCCTGCAAAAACTGGACGAAGCCCATCAGACCGCCGGGAAAACCGCCCAATGGGACCCCACCACCAGCGAACAAGCCCCCTACGGCACTTATAACGGCATGACCATCACCGAGTCCGCCGCCACGCTCAACACCGGCGAACAAGCCCTCGGCTATCTCCCCCCTGACAACGAATGGAGCGCCCCCAATTTTTACGAAGACACTTCTACCAAGTACAAAGGTGGCACATTGGGCTTAAGTGCCGAAGGCGCGGCCCTCCCCGTCCACCAGACCTGGTTCTTCTACCTCCAGCGCATCTGCAACCACTGTACCTACCCCGCGTGTGCCGCCGCCTGCCCGCGCAAAGCCATCTACAAACGCGAGGAAGACGGCATCGTGCTGATTGACCAGGCCCGTTGCCGGGGATACCGGAAATGCGTGGAACAATGCCCGTACAAAAAATCCATGTACCGGGGCACCACCAACACCAGCGAAAAATGCGTGGCCTGTTACCCCCGCGTCGAGGGCAACGACCCCCTCAGCGATGGCGTCCCGATGGAAACGCGCTGTATGGCCGTCTGTCCGGGGAAAATCCGATTGAATGGGTTGGTAGACATTGGCGAAGATGGGCTGTGGGTCGAAGATGTGCAAAACCCCTTGTACTATCTGATCCGGGAAGAGAAAGTCGCCCTGCCGCTTTACCCACAATTTGGCACTGAGCCGAACATCTACTACATCCCCCCGCGCTGGGCACCTCGCCCCTACCTGCGTCAGATGTTCGGCCCCGGCGTGGATGAAGCCCTCGCGCGCTATGCCGCCCCCTCCCGCACTCTGCTCGCCCTCTTGCAACTCTTCCGCGCGACCCAGAAAATGATCTTCCGGTTCGAGATCGAAGAAGGCCCCCTCGTGTTCGAGACCGAGAAAGAAGGCCAACCCTGGCAAATGTACGACGACACCATCATTGGCTTCGATGCCAAAGGGCGCGAATCCGTCCGGTTGAGCGTGGTCGAACCCCTGCACGAACTCCCAAAAGAAAGGTTGAATTCGATATGAGCCAAGACACATCCCTTCCCCGTGCCCAGGTGTACAAATTCCTGGCCGACGCCTTCGTATATCCCCGTGAAAATTGGACCGAAGATGTTTCCCTGCTGAATGAGGTGATGCAACAGGCCGGTTTAATGCCCTATTTCCTCGATATTCGCCCCGCCCCCCTCGAAGATTTACAGTTTGCCCATCGCCATACCTTTGGAATTGCCGGGTCGTTATGCTACGAAACCGAATACGGTCTACCGCACGAATACCGCCAAAGCCAGGAAATGGCTGACCTGGCAGGCTTCTACCAGGCTTTCGGCTTTCGGACTGAGGGCAAAATCCGGGAACGCCCCGATCATGTTGCCGTTGAACTGGAATTCATGAGTTTGTTGTCTGTCAAAGAAGCCTATGCGCGGGAACAGCAAAACGAAAACCACACTGCCATTTGCCAGGAAGCACAAACCAAATTTCTTACCGATCACCTGGGAAATTGGTTTGCCCTGTTTGCTCAAAGTGTGCAACTCAACGCCTGTGGCGACGTGTACAGTTCCCTTGCCCATTTTGCTGTGCACTTCCTTCAGTGGGATGCGGCTCGTCTGGACGTGAAATGGACGGTGCGCGACCGTGCCCAAGTCAAACACACGCCCTTCGACCCAGATATGTCCTGCGCCACCTGCAGTCTGCCAGGCCAGCGCGTCCAAATTGAGATGTAGAGGAGTTGATGATGATCCATCGAAATCGTATCTTGCTCGCAGGATTTTTACTCTTGGCGATCCTCCTGACTTTTCTAAAAGTCCCCGTGGCCAGTAGCCAGGGGGTGACTGTCGTAGCCTCATTGGTTGAAGAACCTTTGCCAGTCAACGATCCCAACGCCGCGGTCTGGCAGGAAGCCACCGCGCTTGATATCCCTTTGAGTGCTCAAAATGTCAGCCCACCCCGGCTGCTGGAAGCCTCTGTCCGCTCCCTGACCGCCCGCGCCCTGCACAACAACGAACAACTTGCCATTCTGGTTGAATGGGAAGATGCTACGCAAAACGACCAGAACGTACGCGTGCAGGATTTCCGGGATGCTGTGGCCGTCCAGTTCCCGCTTTCCCAAACTCAGCCATTTTTCTGTATGGGTCAGGCAGGGGGCAACGTCAACATCTGGCATTGGAAAGCCGACTGGAACGCGAAAATGACCACCCGCCAGGACGTGGACACCACCTACCCAGATATGTATGTAGATGGTTATACCTTCGCGAACACCGAGGCGGGAGCCGCCTCCACAATCGAGGAATATGAAGACCTCAACTATGTCCCGGCGCGGGCCGCTGGAAACCTCTTCGCCAGTGCCCTCCAATCCCCAGTCGAAGACATCATCGCCGGAGGATTTGGGACCCTCACTTCTCAGGGTGCGGAGGGCCAAAATGTCCAGGGATACGGTACCTGGGCAGATGGGAAATGGCAAGTCATCTTCACCCGTACGTTGGATTCAGAGGAAGATGAGGACATCCAACTCCTACCTGGACGAGTATATTCTATCGCTTTCGCGGCGTGGGATGGGGAACACGAAGAGCGTAACGGGCAAAAATCTACCTCGCAATGGGTTTCGCTTCAGTTGGGCGATGTGGTGCAGGTTTCTACTGGGTCTTCCGGCAATTCGGCCGTATCTCCCTCTTCTTCTGCTTCTGGTAGTTCACAGGCCAACACCCTGGAAGGCATGGCCTTTATCTTTGTGCCAATGGGGGTGGTGGTAGCCGTTGTAGGGTTGTTGGCTGTAGCTGTTTTTGTCATTTCCAAGTTACCAGACAGAAAGTAACTGGTAAATAGTGTGAGTATTTCAGAGGATCTAAGAAATACCAAAGCCTAACATGAAAAGATGAGAGATTGGAGATTAACCCATCCCCAATCTCTCGTCTCCAAAAATCTAAAGTTGATTTTGAACAAGTCAAGCAAGAGGTTGGTATGAACATCTCAACGGAAAAAACACAAGAAACCCAGCAAAAAACTCCTACCGCAAAAAGTATTTGGATCGTTATTCAGATAGCTGTGTTCGCAGTTGGGGTGTTTATTTTAGCTATGCTACTCTTGCAACCAAAACTTGGGCTTATTCTATTGTGGGATACTCTCATTCCCATTGCCCCTCTACTACTAATTATCGCCCCTGGTGTATGGCGGAATATTTGTCCACTGGCGACATTTTCCATGCTCCCACACCAGTTCAATATCTCCCAGCGCAAACCATTGTCTGTTGAATGGCAGGCTTATTTTTTCATGATCGCTGTACTACTATTGTTCTTAATTGTGCCACTCCGTCATACCGTGTTGGACAAGTATGGTGTTGTCACAGGTATTATTCTGCTGGTTGTGGCGATCATTTCCTTTTGCCTGGCGTTGATTTTTGATTGGAAGGCAACCTGGTGTTCTGGGCTTTGCCCCGTTTATCCGGTTGAATTGCTTTACGGTGCGCGCCCCGTTTTAACAGTACCTAATATGCAGTGCCGCACCTGTACCAATTGCGTTGTTCCATGCCGCGATTCTAAAAAGGGTTGTACGCCATTGGAGGCAGTACGGCACAAGAACAGCCGTTGGGCCGCCCTTGTGTTCATTGGTTGTTTTCCTGGTTTTGTGTTCGGCTGGTTTTCTGTGTCGCTTTCTCCATCAATATCATTTAGGATGGCGGTCTTTGAATCCTACCTTTGGTCGTATGCGGCGGCAACCGTTACTTTTATCATTTTCTCGATTCTGTATAAACTCTTTAGCAATCAGAGTAATTTGTTAGTTCGTTTGTATGCAACTATCGCCATCTCTATTTACTATTGGTTTAAATTACCCGATATATTGGGTTTATCTGGAAGCAGTTCTCACGCACTGTTAAATGTGAGTAATGTGGTACCAGACTGGTCTATCTGGCTTTTACGCCTGACTTTTATCACTTTATTTAGTTATCTATTATTAGCTCGTTCAGGCACAAAAGCCTGGACAACACCACCAAGACCTGCCAAAAATCCATAACGTTGCTATAAAGCGGTGAACAACTATGTCAGAAAGTTCAAAAAGTATGGGAAAACAACAACTCTTTTTTAAGTGGCTGGCGCTGTCAGCCGTCGCCGAATGGTTGATCATGCGGACAGCCACACGGGCGGCTATTCATATCCCCAAGTCACCCACTTTTATCACTATTTACCAGGGACTCAACACCGTGGGGCAGGTGACGGCCGCTTTTGTGGCACTGTTGTCGCTGGGTTTGCTGTTGACGATTGCCTGGCACGACCGCCGCCAAATCTGGCTCTCTCTCATATTAGGCGGGTTGGCAATGTTGGGCATATTATTTTTGATTATTGTGCCGCCGACGTGGTTAGCCTTTGGGTATCAGCTATTGGCGGTCATGGCCGTGTTGTTGATTTGCTCTCGTGCGTTTTGGGGACAGGATGTGGCAGGAGGAAGGCGAGGTTGGCAGGGAGTAGCGGTTTTGCTATTCCCTGCCCTTGCTTTGTTCACCGGGTTGTTGGTGCAATTATTGCCCAACCTCTATAAACTATTTGGCTGGCCCGGCCCGCCACTACTCACTATTGCATTGTTTAATCTGGGTGAACTGTTCGTCATCGTCAGTGTGGGGGTATGGTGGTGGGTATCACACTTGTTATACGGCCGTTTTGCTTCCTGGCAAATTTGGTTATTTGCAGCCATCCCCATGGTGTTTTTTGCCATTAGCTTCTGGCGCGATGCGGCCATGACAGGCATTCTCACCATCTGGTCTACCGGACTCACGCTGTACCTGCCCTGGCCAGTTTATGCCCTGGCTTTGTGGCTGGCGGGTGTCACTATTTTGGCAACCTGGAAACAAACGCCTGCGGTTGCCTATGCCATCTTGCTCCTGATTTCGGCTGGTTACGCCCCCCAACTCAGTTCGCAACTGTTTTGTGCCATCATTGGTATCTGGTTGTTGATGCCCGCCCCAGTCCACCAACCTGTGAAAGATTACGTTGCCCAGCCGGTGCGGTTGGCACCCCGTCCGCACGAGATTTTAGCAAAACAATAAAAACGGCCGAAATTCGGCCGTCAACACGGCTGAGGCAGGGCATGGAAAAAGTTCAGGAATCTGGCTGTTTTAACCTCTATTCTCCACCTGTTTTGAGTGTGAATCAGCATCCCCTCTGTAGCTTTTATCTGTGCCCTCCCTTTGCCGCGTTAAAACTTGCATGAGTCTAAAACAATGTCAACTTTATCAGATCTATTAGAAGTTTCTGCTGCCCATCACCGCCATTTATGCCCCCGCCAGGTGTTGGGGGTGCGAATGGGGCTATTGGCGGGTGAATGGCTTAACCTACCTTTGCCGCAAGAGAAAAAGCGGTTATTAACCATTGTGGAAACAGACGGCTGTTTTGCCGATGGGGTGTCGGCTGCCACCAACTGCTGGGTGGGGCGGCGCACCTTGCGGGTGGTAGATTATGGCAAGGTAGCGGCCGTTTTTGTGGATACCCACACAGGCCAAACCATCCGCATTTACCCCTCACCCCAGGCACGGGAACTGGCCCCAGCCTATGCCCCAGAGGCCAAAAATCGCTGGGAAGGGTATTTGTGGGGGTATCAGCGTATCCCAGCCGATCTGCTTTTTGTGGTTCAACAGGCCCAGTTAAAAGTTCCGGTGAGCCACCTCATCAGCCGGGCGGGGGCGCGAGTAACCTGTGGGGTGTGCGGCGAAGAAGTGATCAATGAACGTGAGGTATACCGCCAGGGGCTTGTTTTGTGCCAATCTTGTGCTGGTGAGAGTTATTACGGCATTGCAACCGATGGAAATGACCATACATCTCTACCTGTTTGGCACCATGATCGTGCTGTGCAAGGAAAAAACAAATGACAAAACTATCTGTAACCATTCCAGGCGGGGTGACTTTGTTAGTCATTATCATGGGGTTTTGGTTTGCCAGCCTGCCTGTTTCGGCTGGCACCACTCAGGTTTATCTGCCGATTATTCTCTCGCCTGTGGATAACACCAACCATATTGCTGACGGACAATTTACCCCCCATGCGCTGGCTGTAGCAACAGGCACAACCGTTCACTGGCAAAACGACGATACGGCCGTTCACACCCTCCTCAGCGACGACAACAGTTTGCAATCCCCAGCCTTGAATCCTGGTGACTCATTCACCTGGCAGGCAGCACAACCTGGCATTTATCACTACATCTCTACCACCGATGCCTATATTGAAGGTGAAATCATTGTTTCCAACAACGGCCCAGACGATTGGTTCGACGGCCGTTCCCCGGCAGAGGTGTACCTGGATTCCTGTAGCGGCTGTCATGGCCCAGAACGGGAAGGG